>JAKADO010000005.1 GCA_021820485.1 Bacillota bacterium | reverse complement strand
ACCCATCCTGACGGCCATTTCAGCGAAGGTCGACGGCGACCCCTGCTGCACCTACATTGGGCCCGATGGCGCGGGTCATTACGTCAAGATGGTGCACAACGGGATTGAGTATGGCGACATGCAGCTTATTTCTGAGGCGTATCAGTTGCTGAAAGACGTCGCGGGACTCTCGGCCGACGCCCTGCATGAAGTGTTCTCCCAATGGAACCAAGGCGAGCTGGACAGTTACCTCATCGAGATTACGGCAGATATCTTCAGCAAAAAGGATCCCGATACTGGAAAGCCGATGGTGGAGATGATTTTGGATACGGCTGGGCAAAAAGGCACGGGAAAGTGGACCAGTCAGAGCTCCCTGGATCTTGGCGTGCCCCTGTCGATCATTACGGAATCGGTGTTTTCTCGGTTCCTCTCAGCCCTCAAGGACGAGCGCTCAGCGGCGAGCAAGGTCCTCTCGGGACCCAATCCCCCGCCGTTGGCAGAAAAGAAGGCGGAGTTCATTGAGGCAGTGCGGCAGGCGCTGTACGCCAGCAAAATTTGTTCGTACGCGCAGGGATTTGCACAGCTGCGCGCAGCCTCCGAGGAGTACGGGTGGGCGCTCCAGCTCGGCAACATCGCCATGATTTTCCGAGGCGGATGCATCATACGGGCTGGTTTTCTGCAAAACATCAAGGACGCGTATGATCGCGAGCCCAACCTGAAGAACCTGATGTTGGACCCATACTTTCGCCGCATTCTCGAGACCTACCAGGACTCATGGCGCAAGGTTGTGGCCACTGCCGTCACCCATGGCGTCCCAGTTCCGGCGTTCTCCAGTGCCCTCGCATATTTTGACAGCTACCGGTCCGAAACGCTGCCAGCCAACCTGTTGCAGGCGCAGAGGGACTACTTCGGGGCACATACCTTTAAACGGGTCGACAAAGAGGGCGTGTTCCACTTCGACTGGATGAGCGCCCCATGACCGAGCATATCCACCGGGTGGATGACTCGCGGAGAAACTCTGTGGCCATTTGAGGTGGGGCCGTTGACTGGGGCGCCGGTTGGACAAACTCCGGTTAACGGCTTTCCCGACAAGAATCCGCGTCACAAGACCTTGTAGTACAACACGGTAGTGTGGAGTGTCCCATCGGCGGACCGGGCATACTGCGGAATCCGCCCGACCTCGTGATAGCCTAGCGAACGGTATAACACATTGGACGGATCGCCCTCTCTGGTGTCGAGTACCATCAAGGAAATCCCTTCGTGCCTTCCTGCCGTTTCTGCAGTCTCCATCAATTGCCGAGCGATCCCCAACCGCCTCGCCTGGGGATGCACCATCAACTTGGCGATTTCGGCGCGATGCCTGCCATTGGGCTTCGCGCTCAACTGAAGTTGGACCGTTCCGACAATGTGTCCATCGTGCTCGGCCACCCATAACTTAACCGATTCGGCGAGCGCCCCCAACCAATAGGCGCGGGCCTCCCGGCGCGACAAGGGGGGTAAGAACCCAAGCGATGCACCCTCCTCGACAACATCCACCAGCAGGGCACTCATGGCCGCGAGATCACCATCACTCCATCCCGAAACCTCACGAATTTCCGCCATTCTCCGCAAATAATCCTCCTCTCGACTCTATCCGCGAACTTTTGCAACCGTTTCCGCCGCACCTAGCGACGCTTTCGAAGAAAGGCTTCCACCCGCTCTTGGTAGTCTGGGCTTGCATAAGCATCGTAGACCAGCAAGTTCAAGGCGGGATCGCTCGGAGGAGTTCCCGACGAAAGCTGGCGCAGCATCTCCTTCATGCGGCGCACAGCCGCCCAACTGTTGCATTCCACTTCCTCCACGAAGGCTTTGACGGAAGACTCGAGGAGGTCGTCTTCGACCACTCGATCGACAAGTCCCATGGCACGCGCTTCGTCCGCTCCCACCAACCGCCCCGTAGCCAAGAGATCCAGGGCCTGGGACAAACCGACCCGCTGCAACAGCCGGGCAGTCTCTTGCGGGCCATAGACAATGCCAAGTTTGGCGGGGGTGATGCCCATGCGAAGCGTGTTGGACGCGAAACGCCAATCCGTCGCCAAGGCAATCTCTGCCCCACCCCCCACGCAGTCCCCCCGAACCATCGACAAGGAGAGCGCGTGCAGGTTTTGAACGGCCTCTATCGCGGCGTGCACATGCGTGTCATATTCCCGAGCCGAAGCACCATTGAAGCGTTCCCGGGAAAATTCTTGAATGTCCGCGCCGGCAGAAAATGCCTTTGCGCCTTCGCCACGAATGATGACCATGTGGACCGCGGGGTCCCTATTCAGGGAAACCATCGCTTCTGCCAACTCCTGCCACATTTGCCGGGTCAGCGCGTTGCGCCGCTCCGGGTGCGTGATGGTGACAAGGGCCCGCGCCCCTTCACGAACAAGCTCTATCGACCCGCTCATTGGGGAGCGTGTGCCGGCTTGGACCAGCTGGCCACCATGGCCTCTACTGCCTGGTTGGCTTGGCGAATGCAATCCGGAACCCCGACCCCATCAAAGTAGGAGCCGATGAGCGCAAGCCCCGGCCATCGGGACGCCTCGGCCCGGATCCCGGCGGCCCGCTCTCGATGCCCGACCAAGTATTGCGGCATCCCTTGCGGGATGCGGAAGACGCGGGCATAATCGGGCGCATCAGTCACGCCCATGATATACCCCATTTCTTGCCGGAACCGGGCCAACATGGCCTCATCCGACTGTTCCAGCAGGGTCCTGTTCCCCGCCCGGCCATAGAAGGCTCGGATGGGGACCTTTGAGACGTCATCGCGATAATGCCACTTGGATCTGACCCAGGTCCCAGCCGTCATGTCTACGCCCTCCCCCTGCGGCACCAAAAACCCGGTTTTGTCGAGAGAGCGGTTGAAGGCGCCTGGTTGATAGACCGCTCCGATGACGGCCAAGTCCGCGTAGGGGATTTGACTCAACTGCTCCCGTGCTGATCCCTCCAAAAAAGCCAAAAGACGCGCCGCTTGATAGGCCGGCACGGCAACCACGACGTCGGTGGCCTCAACCAAATCCCCGCCCTCAAGCGCGATGTGGTAGCCGCCTATACCGCGGTCTACGCGCCCGACGGGGCTGTGCAGCCGCACCTCCACCCGCCCCTCGATGGCTGCCGCGAGTGCCGCAATCAATGAGCCGACACCGCGCTCCAAAGATGCAAAAATGCTGGGAGGTGTCCCATTCCCCGGAGGCGGGGCGGCCGCCGCTTGCTTTTGCGCCTCTTGAATCAGGCTGCGTCCGCGCCGTTGATACGCGATTAGTTGCGGTGCCGTCACCGCCGTACTAAGCTTGTCAATATCGCCGGCGTAGATGCCAGACAGCATCGGTGCGGCAATCCGATCTACATAGCCGTCTCCCAGCCGATATCGCAGCAATTGCCCGAGCGCGATGTCCGAAGCGATGGGCTGCCGCGGCAACACGTGGTCGCCCCAGAGCCGCAATTTCTCGCCCATGGACAAAAGTTCGGTTCCCCATAAAGTGTCGAGACGCGTGGGAATGCCCGCTTGCACACCGAGGGGAATATCCGAAAAATGCCCCCGGTGGAAGATGTAGGAGCCCCGTACCTTGGGATTGGTCCCCATCAACTCATCGCCCAGACCCAGCTCTTCGCTCAGTTGAATCGCCTCAGGCTTGCGGCGCAAAAAGGAATCGGGACCGCCCTCCAACACGACGCCTTGGCTGGCATCGGTCTGAATCACACCGCCTAGACGGCCGGATGCCTCCAAAAGGACTATCTCCAGCGCATCCGCCCCGTGGCTTTTCATTAGGCGGAAGGCAGCGGTGAGACCACTGATTCCACCGCCGACCACCGCCACGCGTCGTGTCATCGCGCCTTCGCCTCAACCAGGTCGGCCAAGAGGCTGATGAAGGCCGGATCATCGTTCAACGACGGCGTCCGTTCGATATGCATGCCCAACGTACGGGCATGCTCCTGAGCCTGGATGTCCAGGTCATACAGCACTTCCAGATGGTCGGAAACGAACCCGCAAGGGCAGATGATGGCTTGACGGAATCCGTCTTGGCGCATCATTGTCAACTTGTCGAGAATGTCCGGCCCCATCCACGGCTCCCGGGTGCGGCCGGCACTCTGCCAGGAGAAGGTATAGTGGGTTGTGCCAAGTCGTGCCGCAACCAAATCCCCAGTCGCCTTCAGCTCCCGGGGATACGGGTCGTTCTCCCGCAAAATGCGTTCCGGCAGGCTGTGCGCCGAAAAAATGATGGGAAGGTTCTTGCGTTCAGCCTCGCTAAACCGACCGCGCAGCTCCTCAATGCGGTGGCTGAGAATCTCCACCAGTCCTGCGTTGGTCCCCCAGGACAGAATGGGGCGGAATTCAAATGGTCCTAGAGTCGACTGCGCTTCTTCCGCCTCGGCCATGTAGGTGCCCACGCTCATTTTCGAATAATGCGGCGCGAGAACCAACCCGACCGCCTGCTTGATTCCGTCGTGCGCCATCTGGCGCACGGCTTCCGCAATAAAGGGCGAGGAATGCTTCATGCCCAGGTAAACGCGAAAAGCGCCACTCCCGTGGCGTGTATCCAGTTCCTGTTGCAGTGCCTGTCCTTCTCGCTCCGTGATGGCAAACAGCGGAGAAACCCCGCCAATGGCGTCATACCGGCTCAACAAGTCTTGGAGCTGCGCCTCAGTCGGCGTATGCCCGTGCCGGATATGGGTGTAGTAGCGGAGCACATCCTCCCGTCCGCGTGCTGACCCATAAGCCATCAATAGTACGCCCCACGTCATGAACCCGTTCCCCCGATCTGTAATCTCCTCAATCATCTACGCCATGCGGCCGTGCTCGTGCACCCAATCCACCAATTGCTTCAGCACAGCTGGCTCGCTCTCTTTCGGCACCCCATGCCCCAAATTGAAAATGAACCGGGGATCGTGGCGCATCGATGCCACAACCTCTTGTGCACCGGCGCGCGCTGCCTCAAACCCCGCCACCACCCGCTCGGGATCCAAGTTGCCTTGAAGCGTCACGTCAGAACCCAACATCGCCCGGACGTCTGTGAGTCTGGTTCGCCAGTCAATGCCCAATACGGTGGCCCCAGTTCGCGCCATTTCCGGCAGGAGATGCTGCGTGCCGACGCCGAAATATATCAGCGGCACGTTCAAGGGCGCCAGCGATTCGAAGATGAAGCGCATGTGTGGGAGCACCGAGCGCGAATAGTCCTCCATGCTTAGCGCGCCAATCCAGCTATCGAAGATTTGCAGGGCGGCTGCCCCTGAGGCAACCTGTTCGGTCAGATAGGCCACCACCATCGCCGAAAAGGACCGCATCAATGCCGAAAACGTGTCTGGTTCGGTCCACATCATCTGTTTAGTGCGGCGATAAGTTCGGGATGGCCCCCCTTCCACCACATAACTGGCCAAAGTGAAGGGAGCGCCGGAAAACCCGATCACGGGAGTCGCGCCCAACGCCGCTGCGGTCAGGCGCAATCCTTCGAAGACGTAGGCCACATCCTCTGCGCGAAACGGCCTTAAGCGATCGATATCGGCACGCGTGCGGATCGGGTTGGACACCACCGGGCCTACATTTTCCTGGATGTCAAAGTCAATTCCGAGCGATGCCAACGGAATCATAATGTCCGAAAACAAAATGGCGGCGTCAACACCCAACTCCTCCACGGGCCGGATAGTGACATCGCGAATCAACTCTGGCGCACGCGCCAGTTCCAACATGCTATACCGGCTTCGCAGCGCGCGGTACGATGGCTGATACCGACCCGCTTGGCGCATGAACCAGACCGGCACCGTGTCATGCGCCTGTCCACGACACGCCCGAATAAACCGACTCTCACTGGTCACCGAACATCCCCCTTATGTCGGGAAAATTATAGCATAGCGGCAAGACTTTCCCGGCACGGTCCTGCTCTCGGCCATTGCGCTCAGAGGCGCCCGCGCGCGACCAAAGGCGGCAAATTGCGGAAGCTTATCCGCTCCTCTATACTGAGCTCAATGCGCCTGATGACGCTATCTCTTCGTCTCGCGTGCCAGGATATTTGCACGATAGGATGCATAATCCAAATCAGAGGTGAGCTATGGAAAATCACGGCTATTACCGATTCCCGACTGTACATGGAGACCTGGTGGTCTTCGTGGCCGAAGACGATTTGTGGCAAGTCCCACGCACGGGCGGCGTCGCACGGCGCCTCACCAATGGGTGGGGCTCGGTTTCACGTCCGCACCTTTCGCCGGACGGTCAGTGGATTGCGTTTGTCGGCAGGGAAGAAGGCGACACTGAGGTGTATGTCATGCCCAGTAAAGGCGGGGAAACCCGTCGCCTGACCTATTTGGGCGCTGGCGTCGCCGTGGTCGGATGGCATCCCGATGGCCGCATTCTCTTCTCTACATATCAAGGAAACCCGTTTCTCAGTTGGCGCACATTGTACGCGGTCGATAAAGAAGGCGGCGAGCCGGAACTGTTGCCCTATGGTCGGGCGTCGTGGGTGTCCTATGGCCCCAACGGCGGCGTGGCGCTAGGCCGCCCCACCACCGACAGCGCCTATTGGAAGCGGTATCGCGGGGGCACCCGGGGCATGCTCTGGATTGATCAGAATGGCGACGGGGAGTTCACCAAGTTCGCGATGGAAGATGGCAACGTCGTGACCCCCCTGTGGATTGGGTCCCGCATCTATTTTGTGTCTGACCATGAGGGGCACGCCAACCTTTACTCCATGCTGCCGGACGGCAGCCATATCCAGCGGCACACCCATCATGAGGAGTATTACGTCCGCAACGCCACCACCGATGGGCGCCACATTGTCTATCACGCCGGCGGCGACTTATACTGCTATGACGTGGAGACCGCGACCGATCAGAAGATCGCAGTCGAATTCCACACGCAGCGCACGCAGCGTCAAGTCAAGCACGTGGAAGCCAAGGAATTCTGGGCCGAATACGCGCTCTCCCCCCACGGAGACGACCTTTTAGTGACAAGCCGTGGAAAACTCTTTCAAATGGCGCCGTTCGAGGGTCCCGTGCAGCCTTTGGGAACCCCGCAAGGCGTGCGCTACCGCTTGAGCCTCTATATTGACGACGCGAGCATTCTCACCGTGTCCGACGAGGGCGGCGAGGACCACCTGGAAATTCACCGCATGGACCAAGTGCCCGAAGCGGTCACACGCATTCCCACGGATTTTGGCATTGTGACCGAACTCAAGGCATCCCCGGATGGGCAATTTGCGGCACTCACCAACGAGCGCCAAGAACTCTGGCTGTTGGACCTGAAAACGTTCGAGCCCACCCAGATTGCTTCCACGCCCTACGGACGGATTGCTGGGTTTGACTGGTCGCCGGATGGCCGCTGGATCGCCTATGCGCTGCCCGCCCAATTGACCTCCGCCATCCATCTCTACGAGCTGGCTGGAAAGGCCTCGCATCAAATCACCCACCCGGTGCTGACAGACCGGCGGCCCGTGTTCGACCCGGACGGCAAGTATCTCTATTTCCTCTCCCGACGGGTCTATAAACCAGTTTGGGACAACATGAAATTCGACTTGAGCTTTCCGAAGGGCGAAATCCCGTGCCTCATCCCGTTGGCCAAGGACACGCGCTCGCCCTTCATACCTGAGCCACGGCCCTTGGTGCCGCACAGCAGCGACGAGAAAGCACCCAATGAGGACGACACCGACAGCAAGACGGTTGTCATTGATTTGGAGGGCATCCAAGACCGCGTGCTGGCATTCCCGGTCGGCGAGGCGATTTACCACGACATCGCCGCAATTGCAGGCCACGTGCTCTGGACCAAGACTGAGCCCGCCGGTGACGACCAGGACGGATTGGCGGCGGGGCCGCCGGCCGCCAAGGCTGAGCTTATTCGGTATGACCTTAAGGACTTGAAGGAAGAGACTGTGTCCGACCGGACTACCAGCTTTTCCCTTTCCCAAGACCGAAAGACCCTGGCCATACGGATTCGTTCCCAACTGCGGGTCATCAAATCCGGGGACAAGGTCGACACCAAGGAGGACAAACCGGGGCGTCAGAGCGGCATTGTCGACCTCGGCCGCATTCACGTGACCGTCGACCAATTGGCCGAGTGGTACCAGATGCAGCGCGAAGCTTGGCGCTGGATGCGTGAAATGTTCTGGATTCCCGACATGGCCGGCGTGCCGTGGGATGCCATCTACGACCGCTATCGCCGATTGGTGCCGCGCGTCACCACGCGAGGCGAATTGTCCGACTTAATCTGGGAAATGCAGGGCGAACTCGGTTCCTCGCACGCCTATGAGTTCGGAGGACAATATCGCGAGGAGCCGCAGCACCGGGTTGGATTCCTCGGGGCACGCTACCGTTGGCATGCTGAGCAGGCGGGCTACGAGGTGACGGCGCTAATCCACGGCGACAGTTGGGATCCCGCGCGCACCTCCCCGCTTCTCACCCCGGGCGCCAATATACAGGTTGGCGACATCATCACCGCCATCAATGGACAGCCGCTGGGGCCGGATTTGCCGCCGGGCGCGCGACTCATTGACTACGCGCGCCAAGAAGTGAGCGTCACCGTCATGTCGCCGGGCGGTGAAGCGCGAACGGTCACCGTGAAACCTATTCGCAGCGAAGTGCCGGCCCGCTACCGCGAATGGGTCGAGCAGAATCGCGCCTACGTCCACAAGAAGACCAACGGCCGCGTGGGATATGTTCACGTGCCCAACATGGGCAGCGCCGGTTTCGCGGAATTCCACCGCGGCTACCTCGCCGAGTACGAGCGTGAAGGCTTGATTGTCGACGTGCGCTACAACGGCGGCGGCATTGTTTCACCACTCTTGCTCGAAATGCTGGGCAGAAAGCGGATTGCCTTTGCCCGCACCCGTCACGGCCATATCCAGCCATATCCCTACGAAAGTCCCACCGGTGCGCTGGTGGCACTGACCAACGAACATGCCGGCTCGGACGGAGACATCTTCAGCCACTCGTTTAAGCTGATGAACTTAGGGCCGTTGATTGGCACCCGCACTTGGGGCGGCGTCATTGGCATCGATCCCCGCTACGCCTTGGTGGACTGGGGAGCCACGAGCCAGCCGGAAGACGCCTTCTGGTTCAAGGATGTGGGCCTGAACGTCGAAAACTACGGCACCGACCCCGACATCGTGGTGGAGGAAACTCCGCAGGGCATGGCGCGCGGAATTGACGAACAACTCGACCGCGCCATCGTGGAAGCAGAGAAAATCCTCACGGACTTCGTGCCGTTGAAGCCCGACTTCTCGAACCGGCCGGAGCGGTCGGCACCGCCGTTGCCCCAACGCTAGTCCCGGATACCGGGCAGCCGCCGCGCTGCCCGGTTCTGTTTTCTCTCGGCCATCGCATAAGTGGAAACAGGACAACGGCACACTTAAGCGACTCGTTGCGAGGTATGATGGAATGGAGATCAGGGGGGCGACAGCCATGCAGGATTGGATTCGATCGTGGCGATGGGGCCAGGAATATTTCCGCCATGTGCGGCCCGACGTCATTCGCGGACTTGCCCCGTTGAAGGCTCGTGCTGAAGCCATCCCGCATCCGGATCTTCGCAGTCAGGCGCTCTCCTCTCTGGAAACCAAGCAGTTTCATTGTGAAGGAGGAGGCGTGTTTGGCGGTCCATCCCGCGATGCGGAAGGCCGGCTCTTGGAGTTCCTGCTGCCCTACCAAACACTATGCGATTACCTCGACACGGTAACCGACCGCGGACCTTCACAAGATCCCGACAACTTGCGCCTCTTGCATCAATCCCTCGTGGATGCCGTGACGCTCTCCGCCCGCCCGGCCGACTATTATGCCCTCCATCCCCATCAAGGGGACGGGGGCTATGCCGCCTTCCTGGTGACGCAGTCGCGAGAGGCCTTGCGAACCTTTCCCGGATACGATGCCGTGGCGGACCACATGCGGCGCTTAGTCTCCCTGTATGTGGATCTTCAGGTCTATAAGCACGGACCGGTGGAAGAGCGGGTGCCAAAGTTGACCCGCTGGTGGGAGGCGCATTGCCCTCGCGACACCGGATTGGCTTGGTGGGAATTCGCGGCGGCAACCGGCTCCACGTTGGGTCTCTTCGCGCTCCTGAATGTGGCGTCCCACCCCAAGCCGAATCCGGCCCGGGTGCAAGAGGTCGCCGCCTTGTACTTTCCGTGGATTGGAGCGCTGCACATCCTGCTTGACTATTATGTGGACCAAGAAGAAGATCTGGCAGGCGGGGATCTCAATTTCGTCAGCTACTATGATTCGCCCCAGGAAGCCGCGATGCGCATCCGCCACATCTACCGCCAGTGCCTGAAAGGGGCTTCGGCTCTCCCCGACCGAGCCTTTCACCAATATGTCACCAAGGGACTCTTGGGTTTCTATCTATCTGATCAAAAGGTGCGCAAGCACCTCACCGCCCCCACTTGCCGCCTCCTCGCGTCAGGCGGGTCGGTCAGCCTTGGCATCTACCTAGCCGCCTTGGTGGGGCGCTCCCCCTGATACCAGTTCCGCCCGGCGTCGGCTATGGACGGCGCGCGCCACATCCCATTGGTCGAACCGAAAACGGCCTTGAAGGGCGTCATACAGAGGGCGGAGCCGATCCGTCTGAAGCCTGTCCATGGTGTCGGCCATCATCCGATATTCCGCATCCGTGAACCAATGCGCCAGATAGTGGAGCCATTCGGCTTGCGGCGCGGTTTTGAGCCAATCCACAAAGTATCCGCGCACCGTACTCTCACTGCGGCCCACCTCGATCAAAATCCGTTCCCAAGGAACCCCGGCCTTGAACAGCCAGACCGCCCGATCCCGCGGAGCCCCCTGATCCAGCGGTTCGTCGCCTGCGGATGCCGGCTCTCCGTCTCCTACCAACGCCAAGATGGCCTCCCCGTATTTCTTGAGCCGCTTGGGCCCCATGCCTTGGCACTGGGCCAAGGCCTCACGGGTTTGCGGCCTCTTCACGGCAATCCCCATAAGGTCGCGGTCATTGAGGACGATGTAGGGCTCGACCCCCATGGCCAGTGCCTCCTGCGTCCGCCAGGCGCGCAGCCGGTCGACAAGGCTGGCATCGCCACGAGGCCCCACTGTGGCGCGCCCGCCGCTCTCGCATTGGTCGCAGCAACGCTCGTGCGGCGAAGCCGATTGCCCATAATATCTTAGCACCATCGATCGCCGACACTGATCGGTCTCAATGTAATCCACCATGTGCTGAAACAACGTGCGCCGACGCTCCCAAAACTGCTCGAGTCGGTGCAGCAATGCGTCAACGTGCGGGTCGACGGATTCCACCCGCGTGACCCGGATGCCGCCGGGCGCACTCTTGAGTTCCAGCACCCCCATATCCTCGAGCACCGACAGCAGCACCGGTGTGCTGGTATCGTCATCCTCGAGCTCCCACAGCACCGGACGATTCAAAGGCTGTCCAGCCGCCCGAGCCCAAATTTCCCGGACCCAGTCGCGGTCTGGGCGCTCATCACGGATCCAGCGTTCCCGCCGGTAGATGTCCATGGGCTGAATGACCATGCGCGCCTCGGCCGGCTCGCCATCGCGCCCCGCGCGGCCAATTTCCTGATAGTACGCATCCAGTGAATCGGGGACATCCACATGGATGACTGTGCGGATGTCGCCCCGGTCGATGCCCATGCCAAAGGCCGTTGTCGATGCGACAACGCGAATGGCTCCCTCCACAAAATCCCGCTCAATCGTGCGCCGCAAGCCCGGCGCGAGGCCAGCATGATAGGCGCGCACCGGCTCATCGAGCGCTTGACTCAGCACCCGCGCCCACCGTTCGGCGGAGAGTCGGCTGCCACTATAGACAATGACACCGCCTGCCGCCCGACGTGCCAGGTCCGCCACGCGGCGCTCCCTGTCCTTGGGACTTTGCGTCATCTCGACCGATAAAAATAGATTGGGCCGGTCGACGGGGCCTTCGACCAAGTCAAACGGTTCCCGATCGGTGGTCAGATGCCAGCGAATGTCGGCCTTAACCCGTTCTGTCGCGGTTGCCGTCAACGCCAGCAACGGGGGATTGCCCACCGCTTCGCGAAAAGTCCGGATGCGCCGGTACTCGGGGCGAAAGTCATAACCCCATTCGGAAATGCAATGGGCCTCGTCCACCACCAAAAGCGCCGGCATCCGCTCCTTCAGGGCTTGTCCCAGCCGTACATCGGAGAGTCGCTCCGGCGCCACGTACAACAAGCGCAGCGAACCCTCCATCCATGCCCGCAAGATGTCCCGTTGCGTGTCCCCATCCAATTGTCCGGTGAGCGCTGCCGACGGCACGCCCAGGGCGGCCATCCGCTCGGCCTGGTGATGCATTAGCGCCACCAGCGGCGAAATGACCAGTACCGGGCGATCCCAATAGACGCTGGGCAGCTGATAGCATAACGATTTCCCCGCGCCGGTCGACACCACCGCCAAGACAGAATGACCCCGCAAAAGCCGAACCACCACCTCAGCTTGGAAGGAGCGCAGCGCTGAGAGCCCAAACGTCGCGGCCAAGATGCGCCGGACCTCACGGTGCTCCGCTTGAGTAAAGGACCACTCGGTCACGCCAATCCCCGCTCACCATCCAGCGCATCCCAAGCCGCTTTAAACGACCCCCACAGCGCGGGATCCCCCTCGAGCACCCAACGCTTGGCGCTGGACCATAGGCTTTGGCGCTTCTCGCCGTCGAGCCATCCCCGGTGATAGGCATAGTGCATGAAGACCAAGGTCGTGGTCAGCACGTCATGCGAGCAATAATGGCGGATGCGTTCCAACTCCCCAGCCTCATACAAATCCATCACTTGGCTTCCGTCCACGCCCATTTTCCCGGGCACGCCCAGTAGGTTGGCCATTTCGTCGAGCGTCACCCGGGCTGAGGCGCCGTAGCCGCTTAAGATGTCCATGAGGTCCAGATGCGACTCCTCGTCATAGCGCTTTCGGTACCCGTGATACGGTTCGCCGACGCGATAAAACGCCTCGGTCTGAATCCCGTGCCGCATCGCACGATAAAGTAGGGTAGGAATGTCAAATCCCGAACTGTTCCAGCCAACCAGCCGCGGCTGCACCTCCTCGACCACTTGAAAGAAGTCGCGCAACAGCGCCGCCTCGGGATCCTGGGACGATCCCAACGGACCGAGGCGCCGGATGATGCCGTCTCCATCGATGAGTGCGGCAGAAATGGCTGCCACCTGATGGAACGGCGGCTTAAGGAAGTCCGATTGCCCCGTCGCCTCGCGACGCGCCTCCAGCATGCGGCGCCGCACCTCCGCGTCCGGCAGGTCGGCGGACAAGTCCAGCCACCGTCGGCCCGCTTGCGCGTCCGGCACGGTTTCAATGTCAAACACCATCCAGTAGCGCATGAATCCCCCTAGCCAGGCAAGTTGACCACCATGACGGTGGGGTAAGTCATTTCCAGAACGGCATGCTCCGGGCCTTCCCGGCCGATGCCGGAATCCTTCACACCGCCATAGGGCATGTTGTCTGCACGGTACGATGACGCATCATTGATAATCACGCCCCCTACCTCCAGCTCTTGGGCGGCTTTAAAGGCCAGATCCAGCCGGTTGGTGAACACGCCCGCCTGCAGGCCATACCGACTTTGGTTGGCCCAATCAATCGCTTCGGAAAAATGATCATACGGAACCAGTCCGGCCAGCGGGGCAAACACCTCTTCGGACATGACGCGCATGGACGGAGCCACCGATTCCAGCAAGGTCGGCGCCACCACGGATCCCTGGCGCGCCCCGCTCACCACGGCCCGCGCCCCCTCCCCCAAGGCATCCTCAGTCCAGGAAACTGCCCGAATCGCAGCCTCCTCGGAAATCATCGGCCCGACATCAGTGGCCGGGTCTTCGGGATTGCCCACCACCAACTGGCCTATGGCCGAGGTCAAGGCTTCGCGGAAGGGCTGGTACACCGCTCGATCCACGTAGATGCGCTGCACCGAAATGCAGACCTGCCCCGCATAGCCATACGCCCGCTGGGCAAGCACCTTGGCCGCCAGTTCCAGATCGGCATCTTGGTGCACGATATTGGCCGAGTTGTTGCCGAGCTCCAACAGCACCGGCCTAAGTCCCGCGTTCTTTCGAATGATGTCCCCGACCGCCGCCGATCCGGTAAAGCTAATCAAGCGCACCCCAGGGTTGGCCACCAATTGAGCTCCAATCTCAGGACTAGCGCCCGTCACCACATTCAGCCATCCCTCGGGCAATCCCGCGTCCGCCATGATGCGCGCCAGTTTCAGCGCGGTCAGCGGCGTGGCCGGCGCCGGCTTCAACACCACGGCATTGCCGCCGGCTATGGCTGGGCCCACCTTATGGAGCACCAAGTTCAAGGGAAAGTTGAACGGAGTGATGGCGAGGACCACGCCATACGGTTTACGGAAGGTCAAGGCCACACGATTCTCCGATCCCGGGTTTCCTCGCACCGGGATCTCCTCACCATGCAGCGTGCGCGCCGCCAAGGCGGAGTAGCGGAGGGTCTGCTGACCACGGGCCACCTCGGTTCGGGCGTCCTTCAGAGGCTTTCCCGCCTCACGCGCCATGGTCAGTGCCAGATCCTCCGAATGCTCGCCTAGAAGCTCTGCCGTGCGCTCCAGGATCTGATACCGCTGATGGACGCTTAGCGGTCGGGATAGAGCAGCTTGCGCCGCCTTCACCGCCTCGCCCAACAGTTCCGCAGAGGCCTCAGCAACCTCTGCCAGCGGTTCGCCCGTAAATTTGTGGGTGACCGTGTAGTGCTTCTCGCCAAAGCGTTCGTTTCCACCAATGTGAGATCCCCATCGGGTTCCCATGTCGAGTCCCTCCTTTAAGACTTAACGCCTTAAAATGCCGATTTGGGGCGATGAGCAGGGCAATAGCCCGACAGCGACTCATCGCAACGGGAACAGAGCGGCGTGCCGCAAACGGTGCAGAACACCACCGCCCAGCGGCCATGTGCTCGGCACTGCAATTCACGAATATCGACCGGTCGTCTCGGTCCCGGAGCATTTCTATGGGGAGGAGGCGGAGGAGGCGCCGGCACCGTCGCGCGGCCTTGCACAATCTCCTGGTAAGCCCAGGTGACTTCTTTCATCACCTCTTCGTGCCGCGCTTGCTCCACCGGATTTCCGGAATAGCGATCCGGGTGGTTCAAGCGCACAAGACGCAGATACTGAGCCCGGACCATGTCCGCTGGCGACCCTGGCGGCACGCCCAGCACGGCCCAGGCATCCCGGGATTGGCGGCTCACGCCTTCGGCACCCCGTCCAACGCGGTATCCACATCCTGAAGCAAATCATCCGCGTCCTCGATGCCGACAGAGAGGCGAATCAGCGTATCGACCACGCCGCGACGCCGCCGATCATCGGCGGGAACGGCCGCATGGGTCATGGTAGCGGGATGCCCGACCAATGACTCGACACCACCCAGGCTTTCCGCCAAGGAAAATACCTGAAATCGATTCAGAACGGCTTTGACGGCTGCCATCGGATCGGAGAGTCCATCGGTCTTAAGCGTAAAGCTGACCATGCCCCCATAGGTGCGCATCTGACGCTCCGCCACCGGCCCCCGATATCCGGGATAGTACACGGTGTCGACCGCCGGGTGGGCGCTTAAGAAGTCGGCGATTTTGGCCGCATTGGCGGCATGCTGCTCCATCCGCACGCCCAGCGTTTTCAGGCCTCGCAGGGTCAGCCAAGCCTCGAACGGTCCCAAAGTCCCGCCGGCGGTGTTGCGGATGAATTTCAGCCGTTCGATCAAGTCCGGGTCCCGCGCAATGACGGCCCCGCCAATGACGTCCGAGTGGCCCCCGATGTACTTGGTGGTGGAATGCACCACCAAGTCGGCGCCTAAGGCCAAGGGGTTTTGGTTGTACGGCGACGCGAAAGTGTTGTCGACCACCAACCATGCCCCGTATTGATGCGCCAACTGCGACAGTTGGGTGATGTCAAAGACCTGCAGGAGCGGGTTGGAGGGGCTCTCCAGCCAAATCATCCGCGGGCGCTCCCGCTGCAGCGTAGCTTCCAATTCGGCTGGGCGGCCGAGATCTTGGTATACGGTGCGAACGTGGTGTGGCCGGTACACACGCTCCAAGAGGCGATACACCCCGCCATAGAGGTCCTCCGCGGCCACCACCACATCGCCCGGGTCGAGGAACCGCAATATGGCATCGCTGGCCGCCATTCCCGAGGCAAACGCCACCGCCCCGGTTCCAAGCTCCAACGATGCCAGGGCTTCCTCCAACGCCTGGCGGGTCGGATTGTCATTTCGGCCATATTCATAGCCTTGGTGGCGGCCCAGCTCGGGCTGGGTGTAGGTGGATGTGAGGTAAAGCGGGGGAACGGTAGCTCCAGTAGTTGGGTCGGGCGCTTGCCCTACGTGGATGGCGCGGGTGTTGAACCCCTGCTGATTCGGCACAGATCTCCCTCCTGATTACTTCCATTTAACCAGGTGGGATGTGAATTGAAAAGCATTGAGCACGCTTAGCCCTAACTATTTACCGCTACCGCATCCCAAGATTCGTCCATCACCGTGCCATCCGCATTTAGCTTGAACGAAAAGGTGGCCATGTGGGTATTGGGATCGAAATAAAGTCGGTCAAAGGCCTCGTTGGGCAACGGCAGGATGTTCACATAATCGGAAAAGGACAACGTGGTGGAATCGGCGGTATCCCCGGATGATATGGTCGACCGCGAGATTTCCGGGCGGTACCCCAGCTGTTTTTGAATTCCCGCCATATTGACCGGCACGTCCAGGGTCACGTAATAGGTATTGTCACCCTGGGAGTCCGCGGGACCATAGCTGTACTGGCCGGGAATGGTGCCCCGCCCGATGTAGGCCTGATTTCCGGTCACCGTCAAAATGTTGATGGCGATGTCGTTTCCAGAAAGCGTCGCCGTGTCCAACACCTGCTGAACGGGTCCGGGCATATTGCCAATGGCGTTGGGGTTGTACCCCCAATTGGCCACCACGATAATGCCTACGATCAGCACGGCGATGCCCACGGCGACGGTCATCACTTTTGGACGTATGGGTCGCATGGCCGCTCCCCCTCCCTGTACATCTATATGGGAGGGGGAGACGATTATTCCCGACTCAGCGGGACCGTGTCCTCGATTTGTACGTATTGATAGCTGTACCGCCCCTTGACGCAGAGCATGCCATGAGTTACCGGATGATCCATGGGCGATGTAACCTTCACAATCCGATTGTCCATCACGTGCAACTCCAAGTCGCATCCTACGCCGCAATAGGAGCACACCGTCTCTGTCGTGGAAATGGCAGCAGGGTCCCACGCCTCGTCCTGCCGAAGCTTCCATTCGGAGCGGTCAATCAAGGCTCCGGTGGGGCACACTGCGACGCAATTGCCGCAGAAGACACAGTCCGATTCCGGCATGCTGCGGCCAAACCCCGCATCGATATGCGCGTCAAATCCCCGGCCCGCCACGCTGATGGCGAAGGTGTTCTGCGCGTCGTCTCCGCACGCTTCCACGCATCGGTAGCACAAAATGCATTTCGCATAGTCACGCACATAGAGGGCATTGTCGTCGCGCACCGGTTGATCCCACGTCGCGCCCGTTTGAAAGCGTGTCCGGTCTCCTGCGGTCGACTCGAGAAGCGATTGCACAGTTGGCGCCAGCGTGAGATCCGACGTCGACGCGAGGAGCTCGCCCACCACACGCCGAGCATTTTTCACCCGGTCCGAGTCGGTGTGGACCACCATCTTGGGTTCAGCCTTGCGGCTGCATGACGCGACCAGCGCTCGACTTCCCTCAACCTCCACCACACAGGCACGGCAGGCGTTGGCTGGGGTCAAGTTGTCATGGAAGCACAGCGCCGGCGGCTCGCTGCCCAATGTGCGGCACGCCTCCTTGAGCGTTGTGCCTTCAGGCACAGTCACCTCAACATTATCAATCGTCAGCGTTATGTCCGCCATCAGTTGGCACTCCTTCCCGTCGACAACAATGTGGGCCGATCCATCAGGGACAACAAAGCCATCGGAGCTGTCTGGCCCAGTCCGCAAATGGACGCGTCCTGCATGGCTCGTCCCAAATCTTTCAGACGTTCATGATCCGAAAACGCCTCGTCGTCGCTCAGAAGCTCCACTAAGCGCCGCGTGCCGATGCGGCAAGGCACACACTGGCCGCAGGACTCATCGGCGAAGAAATGCGCCAGTTGCCGGACCACAGTCTGGATGGGCACCGTCTCGTCGAACACCATGATGGCGCCTGAGCCGATGCTGGCCCCCAATTGGCGGAGCGGCCCATAATCATATTGAACTTCGGATACTTCCTCGGGTGTGACAAAGGTGCCGGCGGCACCTCCCAGCAGTACGGCCTTCAAAGCCCGCCCATCCGGGATTCCGCCGCCCAGCTCAGGGTCATAAATGAGATCCTTCAGCGCTACCCCGAACGGCACTTCATACACTCCCGGCCGGCGAATATGTCCACTAAGCGCCACCAGCTTGGTTCCCGGAGTCTTTTCCGTACCCTGCTCGCGGAACCAGGCCACGTCGTGGGCCATCAGCACGGCCACATTGGCCAAGGTCTCCACGTTCTGAATCAGCGTGGGGCGCCCGAAGAGGCCATGCACCGTCGGAAACGGCGGCTTGACGCGCGGCTCCGGGCGCTTTCCTTCTATGGAGTTGAACAAGGCGGTCTCTTCACCCGCGATGTAGGCACCTGCTCCCCGCCGGATCTCGCAAGACAGATGGGCACCGAGATATCCGCGTTCCTCGAGCGTCTGGATCGCTTCTCGGACGACCGCTTCCACATCTTGATACTCGCCGCGGATGTACACGTACGCATGAGAGGCACCCACCGCCCGAGCCGCGATAATCAGGCCTACCAGAGCCCCAAACGGGTCCTTCTCCAGCAACACCCGATCCTTGAAGGTGCCAGGTTCGCTTTCATCCGCATTCATGACCACATATTTCGGCGTTCCCGGAGCGTCAGCGACGCTGTCCCACTTGCGCCCTGTTGGGAATGCGGCGCCCCCTCGGCCCATAATCCCCGCTTCGCTGACTTGGCGGCGGATATCGGCAGGATCCAGCGACGCGGCATTCTGCAGCGCCCGCTCGAATCCCCGCTCTACCAAGCGAGCGTAACTCGCGGGTGCTGAAGCGGACTCGGCATGTGGTAAGAGACGATGTTCCCGCATCGTTAACCCTCCCCTCGCACTGTGGCCCGGATGTTAGATGCGTCTGCATGCACCAGCGGGTCCTTGCCGATCAAGGCCGCCGGGGCTTGGTCGCACCGGCCTAGGCACGGAGACGCCAACGCTTCAATTCCCTCTCGGCGGAGCTCCGCAATCAACGCGTCGCTCCCCTTCAAGCGGCACATCACGTCATCGCAAACCCGAACCGGCCGGGCGGGTTCCGTCGGCAGCAACGCATAGAATGACGCGACTCCAAACACGTCCGCCACCGGCAGATTGAGCACCTCGGCGATGGCTTTGGTGCGCTCCTCGTCAATCCACCCCATCTCGTCCGCCACCGCCCACAGTGCCGGCAAGAGTGAAGCGCGTTCCTTCGGCATCGTCTCGAGAAGGGTTCGAATCTGGTCTACTGTCTCATGCGTTGGCATGGTGTGACGCCTCCCGTTTGGCGAGCCGCACCGCAGCCGCCTTGAATTCCGCCGTGCCCGACTTGGGGTCGGTGGCATCAACGGAGAGGATGTTGGTCTTCACGTGGTCCGGGAAGTGGAAGGTCAGGAAGACCGTTCCCGGATTGACAGCGTCAGAACGGTGAATGGGAACGACCACCTCACCGCGTCGCGACGCCACCACCACCTCGTCGCCGTCGCGGAGGTCGAGACGGTCGGCGTCCTCAGGATGGATCTCCATCCACTCGCCGTCTTTGTGCGGGTGATCGTAGACATTGGACTGAATTCCCGTATTGAAGAATGCCAGGCGGCGTCCAGTTGTCAGCAGAAATGGGTATTCGGCATCCGGCTCCTCGATCGGCGGCTCCCACTCCACCGCATTGAAGGGCACCTTGGGATCCACGACAGCCTCCCAAAGCCGCGTATGCAGCACTTTGGTGCCGTCGTCCGATTCATCCACGCAAGGCCATTGCAATCCGTGGTGCGTACGCAGCCGCTCGTAAGTCATGCCTCGGAAATTGGGGGCCAGATGGCGCATCTCATCAAAGACCTCCTCGGCGTTTAGATGAGGCCACTCCGCGCCCAAGGCGTTGGCTAGTTCGGTGACGATCCAAATGTCGTCCTGCGCCTGTCCAGGCGCTTGACGGGCCGGATGCACCAATTGCACGCGCCGCTCGCTGTTGGTGTATGTTCCCGCGCTTTCGGCAAAGGATGCCCGGGCCGGAAACACCACATCCGCCATTTCCCCAGTCGATGTCAGGAAAATATCTTGGACCACCAGAGCGTCCAGTTGGCCAAACAGATGACGGACATGCTCCTGATTAGCTTCGGATTCAATGGGGTTTTCGCCAATCACATATAATCCCCGCACCCGGCCTTCTTCCATGGCCTCGAAAATCTCGGACTGGTTCAATCCAGGAGTCGGCGAGATGGGCGCACCCCATGCGTTTTCAAACTTAGACCGGATTTCCTCCCGGGTCAGATCTTGAAAGCCAGGCAATCGGTTGGGCAATGCGCCCATGTCACCGCCGCCCTGCACATTGTTCTGCCCACGAAGCGGATTGAGCCCTGAACCATATCGGCCAATATGCCCCGTCAGCAGGGAGAGATTGATGAGCGCAAACACATTGTCGACCGCATTGTGATGTTCTGTAATGCCCAGCGTCCAGCAAATCATCGCCTCGGGGGCCGTCGCATACTGGCGGGCCGCCGCCTCGATCCGTTCCGGCTCAACCCCCGTGATCAGGGAGGCCCGCTCCGGCGTCCAGTCTCGGACCGATTCACGGAAGGCCTCGAATCCGGCGGTGGCACGCTCAATGAAGGCTTGGTTTTCCAGCCCATCGCGAATGATGACGTGAGCCATGGCATTCAAAAGAGCGATGTCGCTCCCCACCGCGACTTGCAGATGTTCGTGCGCACGGCGTGTGGTGAGCGTCTTTCGGGGATCGACAACCACCAGCCGCGCCCCATTTTTGACGCCCTTCATGATGTGGTGGAAGATAATCGGATGAGCCTCAGCTGCATTCGATCCCACCATCAGAATCATGTTGGTATGCTCAAATTCCTCATAGGAACTAGTACTTGCTCCCGTGCCAAATACAGCCGCGAGACCCGCGACGGAAGGCGCGTGTCAGGTGCGGTTGCAAGAATCGACGTTATTAGTGCGGAACACGGCACGGGCGAACTTGGACGCCAAATAATTCAATTCGTTGGTGGACTTGGAGCAACTGAAAACCGCCAGCCCGTCACCGCCCGATTCAGTCAGAATCGGTTGCAACAGTTGGCGTGCCCGCTCGAGCGCCTCTTCCCACGTCACCGGTGTCAGTACGCCATCCTTGCGAACCAACGGTGTGGTCAGACGCATCCGACGCTTTGCCACAGTAGATGTCGCCATTTTTATCCTCCTTGCTAACGCATCTCTGTAATACGAAATCTTAACTATGCACATTGTACTACTATGGTTTTGAAAGAGACCCCTGCAAATTGTGGCGCCCCGGGGAAATGCCCCCGCCCGTATCGAACGAGTTCCCCAGATCCATGCGCGCTGCCAGCCTCCGTGCAGCGCCCCGACGCCAAAACCCCGCAACCACTGTCTTGCGGCCGCTCTTCCCTACGAGTTTACTCCGCCTTACATTTCCACACTAATTGTAAGCCAATAAAAATTTTTTTGTGGACCCACCATGTAAATTGTTCTTATCTAGTCGAATTTCGTCGACTTTAGAACTAGAATAGGTGTGGATTTCGGACTGCCCGATGATTACCCATCAGGGTAGGGGTGTCCTGCATATCCGATTCAATCGCAAAGGGGAGAAACGTACCATGTCTTACCCGGTGTCGGAATTCGTACCAATCGGAATCGGCTTTTTAAGTCTTTCGATTAACTACTTCGTGCAGGGCGGCGAAGCCTTGTTCGGCGGGCCGAAGCATTCGGAGTCCAACGAAGCCACGGAAAAGGCGCTCGGCCTCTGGGGTATGGGCCTAGGCGGCTTTGGTCAATTGATTACTGGTATTTACCTCATGGTCGGCTTGAGCTGGTTCCCGGTCTACAGAGAAGCAGCCCCACTCTACATGGCAGCCGTCGCCTTTACCGTTTATGGCATCCACTGGATTGTCATGGGCTACCGCCGTTACCGTGGCGGAGACCCTGGGCCGGATGCTTGGATGGCGATTCCTGTATTGGGATTGGGTGTACTCGGAATGATTTCATTTCTTAAAGCCGGAGACGTCCCTGCGGGAATTTTGTTTATCGGACTGAGTCTTATTTACATCTTCGAAATCTACTACCGTTTCACCAACAGCGCCTTCGGCGGCAAAGCTGTGGCCTTCTTCCAGCTCTTGACCGGCATCTGGCTCTTGTACCTCACCTTTGGGGTCACCTTGAACCTGGCGAACGGCATGCACTGGTGGATCTAAATCCTGACACAGTTTGACGCACAATCGTTTCCTTGAGAAGCCTGCGGCACGCCCGCAGGCTTTTTTGCGCATTGATTCCCCAAGCTGTCCTTCCTCAAATATTTGCTAAAAGAAAATGTTGTTGTCTGAGAAGGAGTTTGGACTCCTCTCGGGGAATTATTCTGAGAAGCGATGGGCGAATGGAGAAGGTGGCAGCATCGAACAATGGAAAAGGATTTTTTATCGACATTTTGGGAACCAAATCATGGACGACGGGCATCCCGATACCGTGCCCTTGGGATGGGACTCGTCGGCCTTAACCCAATACCGCGCATATCATCACTTGGACTTGCCAGCTACCGGACTGGTGCTGGTCCCCGGTTCCACATCCGAGGTATCTCTGATGGTGCGCCTGGCCGTTCAGGAACGGGTCCCGGTCATCGCCCGCGGCGGCGGTTCCGGCGTTGTGGAAGGCGTCTTTCCTCATCCCCATTCCCTTGTGCTTGACCTCACGCATCTTGATGCCATGGGTCCTGTGGATGCGACGAACGGCCATATCACGGTTGGGGCGGGCGTAAACGCGCTGCGGTTGGAGCAGCACCTCAACGCGCAGGGCTGGACACTCGGGCATTGGCCGCAATCCATCGGGCAGGCCACCGTCGGCGGCCTGGTTGCGACCAAAAGCATAGGGCAGTACTCCACTCGCTATGGCGGAATTGAGCATATGGTCCGTGACCTCGAAGTGGTGACCGGCACCGGCGACATTCTCTCGGTGGGACATCTGAGTCCCCGCCGATCGGCCGGACCCGAACTGCTGCCCCTGTTCATCGGTTCGGAAGGCACCTTCGGCATCATAACCCAGGTCACTCTAAAGCTCTGGCCCGCGCCCGAGCACGAGCAGGGAATCGCGCTGAGCCTACCGGACTTTGAAGCCGGCATCGAAGTCATGCGGCGGTGGATCCAGTCCGGACTTTCGCCCAGTGTGGTGCGGCTCTACGACCCGGCTGAAACGGCCCGCAGCTTTGCGTCGATTCGGGACCAATCCCTCTTGCTGGCCGTTTTTCATGGGCCCCAAGCGATGACCGCCGCAGCCGTTCAGGAAGCGATCCGCCGCGCCCCGGAAGGAATGCCCGCCGAGCAATCGCTTGTCGATCACTGGTTCCAGACTCGAAACGACGTATCGGCCTGGGTACCGCTTTTAAAACAGGGATTTTTGGTGGACACCATCGAGGTGGCGGCCGCTTGGGACCGTCTTGCAGTCCTGTACCACACCGTCGTCGACCACGTCACCGCCATTCCCGGGGTTCTGGGCATTTCCGGCCATTCCTCGCATGGATATTCAGACGGTGCCAACCTTTACTTCACCTTCTTAGCTAACCCGGGGAAGCCGGAAGACGGCCCTCCGCTCTATCGACGCATCTGGTCTCAGGTGATGGAGGACTCTTTTCATCACGGAGGCACCAGTTCCCACCACCATGGGGTAGGACGCATTCGGCCCGCCTGGGTGGCTAGAGAGCGCGCCCAAGAAATGCCTTATCTCCATCGCATCCACGACCTCTTTGATCCCCTTGGCCTACTGAATGGAGGCGCCTTATGGACAACCTTTTCGACCGGGTCGCCGAACGACGGCGACAACAATTCGAGCAGCTGACCCACTCGCGCTTTGACGTCCTCGTCATCGGCGGCGGGATCACCGGATCTGGGGTTGCTTGGCAGCTTGCGCGCTGGGGACTGCGGATCGCACTGATCGAGCAAAGCGATTACGCCAGCGGCACGTCATCCCGATCCTCCAAAATGATTCACGGAGGCTTTCGTTATCTGCCCCACGGAGAGATTCGGCTGGTGCGCCAAGTCTCGCGCGAGCGCACCCGCCTAAGAGCCCTCATGCCCCATCTCATCAGCCCTCTGCCCATGACCATTCCAGCCTATCAGGGCGGGCCCTTTTCGCTCGGGACCCTGTCCTTCGGCTCATGGCTGTACGACCATCTCAGTCACATTGACCGGCAGTTCGCCCACCAACGATTGTCACCCCAGGACGTTCAAGCCCGCACGCCTGGGATTACGGGCGAAAACCTGGCGGGCGGCATCGCCTACTATGAATTCGGCGGCCACGACGCCCGCATCAACTGGGCCGTGGTCAAGACGGCCGAGCAGTTGGGGGCGCTCACCGTCAACTATGTTCGAGCGAATCTCAAAGAAAGCCGCTTAATCCCGGATGGCCCCTCCCACGTCGCCGTCGAGGACCTCTTCAGCGGCGGCACGGGGATAGTGGAGGCTCGGCTGGTGGTGAATGCAGCAGGGCCCTGGGCCGACCTTCTCGATCCTGAAGCCCGCCTGGTGCGGAGTCGCGGAATTCATTTGGTGTTTCTCCGTGAGCGCTTCCCGCTCAGCTATGCCACCATTCTCCCCACACCGGAGAATGCCAACATCTTTGCCGTCCCCCGCGGGCCCATCACCTATCTCGGCACCACGGACTACCCGGACCATGGCGCTGTCGATAGCCCGGATCTGCCCTTGAGCGATGCCCAATATCTCTTGAACGTCGCCAATCGTCTCTTTCCACAGGCCGCGTTGAAGCTCCAAGACATCATCGCCGCCTGGTCAGGCGTGCGGCCGCTGGTGGCCCAAGACGCCGGCCAAAAAACCGACCGTCTTTCGCGCCGAGACCTCATCGTCGCGAAACCTTCGATGGTGACGGTGCTGGGCGGAAAATTCACGGGCTTCCGGGCGACTGGAGAATCTGTCGCCCGCACGGTCCTCGGCCGCTTGGGCGGAATCGGAACGCTACCGGCCCGTGAAGCCATTTGGGGTGCTCCCGCTGCGGAAACTCTGGAACGGCTGAAGCAGCGAACGATGGATGCCTTTAACGGTGCGGGCCACTGGACCGATGTCATGGTGCAGCGTTATGGGGCACTCACTCCCGAATGGCTTCGCTGGGCGAAACAGACAGGGTCCGACGGCTTGGAGCCGGTCTCGGACGGCATCCCGTGGCTCAAGGCCGAAATCGATTGGGCGGTGTTGCGCGAACAAGCGCTGTCGTTGGCCGATGTGTTGATTCGCCGCAGCGGCATCGCCTGGCTGGGCGGACTGTCACCTGAACGGCTCAAGGAGGTCGCGCAACGCACGGCCGACCGGATGCGCCTACTGCTTGACTGGTCTCCCGAAGAGCGGGACCGTCAGATGGCTCTCTTTTATCGCACCGCCTATGTGGATGATGTGGAGCGGTTCCGCCAAACCCTCTAGCAGACCAGAATCTTGGTGAAAGAAGGGATGCGCATGACTTGGTCGACCCGCCACAGCGTTCGGAATGCAGGCCTTCCGGGACAGCGAATGACGCTTTTGGCCGCCCTGACAGAGGACCTGGTGCGCGA
The DNA here is from genome assembly GCA_021820485.1 of Bacillota bacterium. GTDB lineage: Bacteria > Bacillota > Sulfobacillia > Sulfobacillales > Sulfobacillaceae > Sulfobacillus_B. The sequence continues at coordinate 44,818 of JAKADO010000005.1, read as the reverse complement.
CCCGCGCGTCTTGGGTGCCTATGTCGCCGGATCCTTGGCGTCCGGCCGGGAGGACCTCTATTCGGACATCGACTTGCGCATTGTGGTCGGTCCGGAGCATTTTGACGCATTTGTCGCGCAGAAGAGGGTGCGGCGAAAGCTGGGGGCATGTGCTGTACTATGAGAATCTCGGCCCCGCAGTGTCGCACACCGTGGCGCACTTGGATTGCTTCATCAAAGTGGACATCTTCTATTTCCGCCCCGAGCAACTCCTCCCATCCGAGTTCACGAAGCGCCTCCGCATCCTTCATGACCCCACCGGACTCATCGAGGCCTTGGAACGTGAGTCAAGCCGCGTGACTTATCATCCCTCGCCGGAGTCCGTGCTGCGGTGACGCGGCAAGGTCCTGGCCCATGCGCACGAAACCTATCGGCGCGTCATGCGCGGGGAGCTGTCCTATGCCCGAAACATGCTGATTGGACTGGCGGGCTATGCCATGCAGGGCTGGCACAGGGAAGCGGGTCGGCTCCCGGATCGATGGGGGATTGGTCTAAAGCGGAGGGGCCGCGGACCGTGCTCGAACCCTGGCAGATGGCTTGGCTCAATACTTGGCATCCCACCCGACAGCCGGACCAAATGATGCGGTGCTTGGCCAGCATGATGCCCGAGCTTTCCCGGCTCAATCGGACCCTGAGCCGGATGACGGCGCTTGACCCTGGAGAAGCACTCCGGGAGACCGCTTGGGGCATGGTGTTGTAGACCGCGGCGATCCGTTGTCGACTTAAGCAGGACTTGCCGGTGCCCCTCGCGAAGTATTGGATATTGCGACATGAGGAGTCGGATTATGCTTTGGAGCTGGACAGATAACGACAGAATCCAATGGCAACAGCACGCCCGGGGAACGGACGTGCTCTTTTCCGCTTGGGTTTCCATAGCGATCCAAGCGTTTGCCGAGGAGTCCGCATTTCATGCACACACCCCCGCCGGGGCCGATCCGTCGGAATGGTTTCGGGGCCAGATGGAGCAATACCGCCCGTTTTTTTGCGGGTCTCCGACAGATCCAGAGGTACGGGAGGCCAGCCGCCGGGTCGGGTTTGCGCACATTCAAGCGCACGTGTTGCCGTCTTGGTACGTGAGTCTCTACAATCTCATTTTCGATGCCTATCACGTGCTGGAGTCAGAAGGCACGCCGGTTCCCCTTCCTCCGTTGGATTTGGTGCGGAGGCGCTGGCTGGCCGACATGAAGTCCTCCCTCGACACCTATGAGGTCGCCATGTCCTCGAAGATGGCGGCTTTGCACGATCTGGCGCTGACCGATCCTCTGACGGGGCTTCTCAACAGACGCGGATTTTGGGATCGCGTGGCTTTGGACATTGAGCGCGGTGTCCATCAGGCGGTCTTTGTCCTGATGGACATCGACCACTTCAAACGGCTCAACGACCATCATGGACATCCTTTCGGCGACCGGGTCCTGGCCCAATTCGCCACGCTGGCGGAGGTCTTGTCCGCCACCGCCGACGCCTTGGGGCGTTTGGGAGGGGATGAGTTCGGCCTGTGGATTCCAAACGCCGAGGGGCCAGGCGCTGTGTCTCAGCGGTTGCAAACGCTGGCCGAAACGCTGATGGTCGATTCCCAAGCCACCTTTTCCGGCGGCATCGCCACGTTTCCTCACCACGGCAAAACCGTCGAGCATCTCTACCATGAGGCAGACGGGGCGCTCTATCAGGCCAAGCAGGCGGGACGCCATTGTTATGCCGTCGCGGGAGAAACTCAACCCTATCCCTTCTAACCTTGGCTTGAGGAGTGATAATGCACGTGGATCCGCGACTGGTTTCCGTGGCTCGGGAAAGAGCCCGGGCGCAGGGCTTCGACCGCTCGTGCCTGGATGAAGTGGGCCGCTTGCTGGCATTGCTGGCTTCCCACATCCACGATGGAAAGATTCTCGAAATTGGTGCGGGCATGGGTGTCGGTACGGCCTGGCTGGCCAGTGCGGCGCGCGTGGAGGTCTATACCGTCGACGACAATCCTGAACGCGCCAGCCACGTCGCGAGCCTGTTTCGGGACCACCCTCAGGTCCATGTCGTTACGGGCGATTGGACCGACGCGTTGATCCACGGTCCCTTCCGCCTCATCTTTGCCGATGCCAAACCGGCAAAAACCTCTGGGGCGGAAGCTGTGATTGCAGCAGCGGCCCCCGGGGGTCTCATTGTTCTGGACGACTTGTCGCCCGAGGAGTATTGGCCGGAGGCGTGGAAGGGGAAGCCGGACCCAATCCGGGAGTTCTGGCTAAACCATCCGTTGCTTTTCAGCACGGAAATCCTCACGTCCCGCGAACATAGCACCATTTTGGCCTGCCGGGCAGTTTAGCGGGGGAGACGGGTGTGGACTGCCACCCGTCTCTTGCCATCTTACCAACTTCCGCATTGGCTCTCCCACTTTAGCGGGTGGCAAAATTTCTATAGCCCCCTTTCCAACCGCTGGCGGCTATGGAAAAGTTGCGGGGCTGAACTGGAAGGATGTGACAAACCGTTGGCGAATTATTTCCCATGACCACTACCCGAATAAGTCCCATTGGGCGCGTCATACACACTATCCGTCGCCAGCGCGGCCTCAAGCTGGCGGCCGTGCGCCACGTCTCGGTGTCTACGCTGAACGCCATCGAGCGAGGCCGCATGGTCCCCTCGCTGTCATTGACCGATACCATCACTCGGGGACTCGATCTCGAACCCGGCGCTTTGGATCTGCCACTTTTGGCCTCCGTCCACGATGCCGGCGTCCGGGTTCAATTGGTCAAGCGGCTGTTGGGACGCAACGTCCCTCCGCTCGCGATTCAACGAACTTTGCGGCAAGTGGCGATGGACCCTGACATGGCTTTGCCGCAACGGGCACACGCACAGCTCCTAGTGGCACAGGTGCTGGACCTGCGCGGTGCCCGCCGGCGCGCTGTCCTGATCCTCACCTATTTGGCGCGCACGAGTCCACCTCTCCCAGGAACCTTGCACTTGGAGGTCATAAGCACCTTGGGCAAGTGCTATTTGCGGCTTGAACAACCGGAACAGGCCCTGAGCCCGCTGATGGAGGCTGTCCAGCAGCCGATCCGCCATGCGGCTTGGGAATCGGCGCTGTGCAATCTCGGGCTCGCCTGGTGGAAAGTCGGCCAATATGCCGCCGCGGAGGCGCAGTGGCAGCGCGCCATCGAGGAAGTGGCCGATCCGGCTCGACTGGCCAATGCCTACCTTGGTCTGGGCCTGCTGGCGTTCCGCAAAGGCCGCCTTCTTGACGCCATCTCCGCATATCATCAGACCTTGACCCTGTATGAGGAAACCAACGCCGCCGCCACGCAGCGTCTAAGGGTACTGAACAACTTGTTGGCCTGCCATGTGCAGCAGCAAGATTGGCGTGCCGCCGACGCGGTCGTCGGCCAGGGCGCGGCCTTGCCCGAGCCAGACCCGGTTGTCTGGGGCGAATGGCTGACCACCCAAGCCGAGTGCGCCTGGGCCCAGGGACGGCGGCAGGATGCGCAAGTGCTGATCGCGGAGGCTAAAGAGTCCTTGGGGAACGCGTTGGTAGTGTCTTGGTTCACCATCCGCCTGTTGGAACTGCGGATTCTCGCCCCATCGGAACCCGCAGCGCCTCTGGTTCAAGCCATCGAAGAGCAACTCTCCCATGTCTCGGACCGCGAATTGATCGGCGCGTTGCACACGATGCTGGTTCAGGCGGCGCTTGAGGCAGGCCGCTTGGATGAGGTCCAAAGCCGCGTGCGCGATTTGCGGTCTCTGTTTCCCATCATCAACTAATCACGAAGGAGGCAGTTCCTATGAAAAAGCGTTTGGCGAGCTTGGTGGCATTCGTGGTCGTGATTGTGGCTGGAACGGCCTTGACGACGCTGTCACCGTCCCATCACGTCGCTGCGCCCAGTGACCCGCCAGTCACGGATGCGCGCACCGTCTCCTAAATCGCCGTTCCGTTCGACAAGCCCTTTCGCCAGGAAAGGGCTCTCTTTATGTCCCAATCCATTTCTATAGCCGAGGATTCGACAGCTGTCTTCTATGGAAATATTCTGCCATATTTGGGAAGGAATGCCAGCATGGAGAACGAACTCCTTTTAATAGAATCGCGATTCTACATTTCTCGTCAAGGAGGTCTTCCCCATGAAACTCTGGACAATCATCGGACCTGCCGGCCTCGCGCTTCTGGCGTCCGCCGTTCCCGCGGGAACGGCCGCCCCCACCGCGGCCGCAGCGCCACAACCGGCCCACGCCGTGCGCATCACCAATTCTCCGCGCATCCTTTCCAAGCTGTCCGCGTCAGCCATTCACCAAGCTGGGTGGTCATCGAGCAACTGGTCCGGATACGCCATTACCGGATCGACCTATCACTCCATCACCGGATCATGGGTCGTGCCCACGGTACAGCCAAGCCGAGGCGATACCTACTCCTCCAACTGGATTGGCATTGACGGATTCAACAACAGCGACCTGATTCAAACCGGGACTGAACAGGATGCCTCCAGCTCCGGCACGAGTTATGGCGCCTGGTGGGAAATCCTCCCAGCGGCGGAGACACCCATCTCGAGCATGACCGTCCATCCCGGCGACCACATGTCCGCCAGCATCGTCGACAACAACAACGGGACTTGGACGATTACCATCTCCGACACGACCACCGGGCAGAGCTTTACCACCACCCAATCCTACAGCGGACCCGCTCAGTCGGCTGAATGGATCGAAGAGGCCCCCACCGTGGGCGGCCGCGTCGCCACATTAGCCAATTACGGCGAGTCCACATTCGATCCCGGAACCGTCAACGGGGGCAACCCCGCATTGGTAGCCAATGACGGCGGAGTCATGATACAGCGCAACAAGCAGGTTTCCACGCCGTCCCTGCCGGACTCCGACACAGATGGGTTCAACATGGCCTACGGGTCAACGACCCCTCCGGCTCCCCAGTCGTAATCTAGGAAAGGGCGGCCCCCCGTGGAGCCGCCCTATCTTCTTGCTTGAATCAACCGAGATTGATCCATGTGGACTTCACCTCGGTGTAATGCTGGAGGGCATATTGCCCCATCTCCCGCCCAATGCCGCTGGCCTTGAATCCACCCCAGGGACTGGTGGCATCCAAAAGATTGTAGCCGTTAATCCAGACCGTGCCCGCCTTCAGCTTTTCCGCCACCTTAATGCCTTGCCGCACGTCCTCTGTCCACACCGCGGCTGCCAGACCGTATGGAGTGGCATTGGCGCGCCGCACCGCCTCATCCACGTCATCATAGGGAAGCGCGACCAGCACCGGTCCGAAAATCTCTTCCCGGGCAATGGTCATCTCATCCTGACCGACAAAGACGGTCGGTTGGATGAAGTAGCCCGATCCCGCCGCCTGGTTTCGGCTTCCACCCGTCACCAAGCTGGCTCCCTCCCGCCGGCCACTGTCGATGTACTGCATGACCCGATTCATTTGCCCTTCGCTTACCAGAGGCCCCATCTCCGTCGCCGGATCAAGCCCGATGCCTTGTTGGATGGATTCGGCCCGACGCCCGACCAGATCCACCACGTGGTCGAACTGCGAACGCGGGACAAACAGGCGCGACCCCGCGCAGCAGACCTCCCCCTGATTGAAGAAGATGCCCATCATGGCTCCCGCCACGACCGCATCAGGATCGGCATCCGGCAGCATGATGTTGGGGGACTTCCCCCCCAATTCCAATGTCACACGGGTGAACCGGTCGGCAGCCGAAATCATGATTTCTCGTCCCACGCGGGTAGAGCCCGTAAAGGAAATCTTCTCGACCCCGGGATGGGCGACCAGCGCCTTTCCGGCCGTCGCTCCATATCCGGGCACAATGTTGAGCACCCCGGGAGGAAAGCCAGCCTCCAACGCCAATTCGCCGAGGCGCAAGAGACTCAGCGGAGTCACTTCGCTAGGCTTGACCACCACCGTGTTCCCACAGGCCAGCGCCGGCGCAATTTTCCACGACGCAATCATTAAAGGGAAGTTCCACGGCACAATCGCTCCCACAACTCCCAGCGGCTCACGCCGGGTGTAGGCCAGATAATGGCCCGGCTGGGATACGGGCAGCGTTTCCCCCGTCAGCTTGGTCACCCATCCCGCAAAGTACCGAAAATGCTCCACGGTCAGCGGGACATCTGCCAGCATCGTCTCGGTGATGGGTTTTCCCGTGTTGATCGATTCAATTTCGGAAAACTCCTGCGCGTGTTCCTCAATCAAGTCTGCGAGCTTCCACAAAAGACGCGCCCTCTCGGCCGGCGAAAGGCGGCTCCAGCGTCCTTGAAAAGCCTTTTCGGCGGCGCGCACCGCCCGATCCACATCCTCGGCGGTCGCCTCCGCCACCTCAACCAAATCCTCGCCACTGGCGGGGTCCTTCACCCAAAAGGAGCCCCCCTGCGCAGCCTCGACCCATTTGTTGCCAATGAGGAGGCGCGCTCGCCGCGACAGAAATTGGCGCGTCGCGTCACTAATCCATGGGGATTCTATAATTCCCGCCGCCATTTCTTCACGTCCCTCCATTAGATGGTCAACAGCACTTTGGTGGCGCGTTGCTCGTGAAAAAGCCGATATCCCTCCGGGGCCCCTTCCAGAGGCAGCCGATGGCTAATCACCGACGATGGATCGAGCCGCCCGGCCTGCACCAGTTTCATCGTGGCGTCAATGTCGCGGTGAATATTGGCGAGCCCCACGCGAAACGTGATGTCCCGCGTCAAGGCCGTCATGAGCGGATAGCTCCACTCCGTTTCCGCTGTCACTCCCACCGCCGCAATCCGACCGCCGCCCCGCACCAGTTGAAACGCCAGAGCCAAGGTCTGGGGGCCTCCGACCGCCTCAATCACCACATCGGCTCCCAACCCATCGGTCGCCTGCATGATGCGCCGCACGGGATTGGTGCGGCTGGATGCAATGGGAATGGCACCGAACGCCGCAGTGGCTTCGGCCCGCTCCGGGTCCCGATCAATGCTGTAGACCTCCGCCGCTCCCATGACCCGCGCCGCCATCACGGCCATCAACCCCACCGGACCTGCCCCGATGACTGCGCATCGCTCCCCGGGTTGAAGGCCGGAATTTCTTACCGCTCCATAGGCGGTGGTCAAAATGTCCCCACAAAAGATGGCCTTCTCATCCGCGAGCCCATCAGGAATTTTGCGCAGGTTGACGTCTCCATACGGCACACGCACCATTTCCGCCTGAGTCCCGGGATAGTCCCCAAAAGCCAGGCCATACCCCAGCACGCCACCACCGGCGCATTGGTGGTACTGGCCAAGCCGGCACTGCGCGCAGGCCCCGCAAGCCACATGGAAGGTGCCCACGACGCGATCACCGACTTGGAACTGCCGAACCCGATCGCCGACCGCCGCCACCGTGCCCACGTATTCGTGGCCCATGATGGACCCCGGCGACATGCCTGGAATGTGCCCACGGTACAAATGCAGGTCAGATCCGCAAATAGCGGACGCGGTGACCCGCACCAACACGTCGTCCGCGGTCAGCAGCTCCGGATCGGGAACCTCCCCGACCCGGACCGACTCCACATCGAGATACTGCACCGCTTTCATGAGATCTCCCCAGGAAACGCGGACTCGATGCGTGCCGCCGCATTGACAAGTTCAGTGGCTGCGGCCACATAGCGCGCCAACACCACCATGTTGCCGCGCGTGAGCACCAATCGACCGCGCATGATGCCGGCAATGGCTTCCAAGTTTCCTTCCATGACCTCGCGCCAAGTGTAGGGATCGGCTGTGATGACATAGGGTGCCGTGTCCAAGTCGTCTGGCGCGGCAACCCGGGCCGACCGGCATTGGCCGTGGTATAAGTCCACATACACCGCACGCTGTTCCGGAATCATTTCATCGGGATCAGCGTCCATCACCAGCACCATCGGCCATTCCCACGTCTGTGCCGCCTTGGCGTAGCTCGCACTTTGGTTCAGCTCGTTCTTCCAAGCCTCCGCCCATTCATCTGTGAACACTTCATAGGCCATGATGACGTCCTCGCTTTCTTTACTCCCGGGAGCCTTCCAGCCCCTCATCGGGAAATACCGTGTGGATGCGCGCGACAGCGTGCGTCAGCTCGTTGGCGGCAGCGACATACCGCGCCATCACCAACATGCTGCCGCGCGCCAAAGACATGCGCCCGCGCAACATGGCGCCAATCGCTTCGATTTTTCCATCCCGCAAGTCCCGCCAAGTGTCGACGTCCGCCTTCACGACATAAGAAGCGCGCGCGATCTCCTCGGCAGTAGCCACTCGAGCCTCCCGGCATTCGCCATGATATAGATCGACGTATACGGCCCGATCTGCCTCAATACCCTTGTCCGGATCGGCCTCCATAAGAAGAACCAAAGGCCACTCCCAAGTCCGCCCGGCTTTCTGGTACTTTTCACTGCGGTTCAGTTCGTCTTTCCATTCTTGAGCCCATGCGTCAGTAAAGATTTCCACTGCCATTTCGCCACACTCCCTCCGGGTATGAATTCGAGCGAAAATTGAATTTTCCTCCCATAAGCAAAAGATGCAGGAAGTAAATATTGTGAGAAAAAAGCATGCGCGTCGTTCCGGTGCCTCGCCACGCTCGTGCTACAGTGGATTCAGCATGTCATTAGCCGGTTCCGTCGCAACCGAGCCACAAAGGAGGTTCCCTTCGTGAGCCAGTTTTCTGATCCTGATTTCCTGCGCGAAGCGTACGGCACTGACGAGGGACTGTCCATCCGCATTCAAGCCCAAGAGCGGTATGGATTGAACCAGCAAAACATCTTTCAGGCGCTCACTCGCGCAGCGCAAGCCGCCACTTCCCCTAAGGCAGTGCTGGATGTCGGCGCCGGCACCGGTGCCTGGTACCCCTGGGTTCGACAGTATGCAGGCAACGCCGTCCGCTATGAAGCCATCGACATGTCTGCCGCGATGGTGGAGCGACTCAATCAACGCATGTCTGGCGATCCTCATGGCCATGCCGAGGTCGCCGATGCCGAAGCGCTGCCATACCCTCCCGAAAGCTTTGATTGGGTGGGCCTCCATTACATGCTCTACCACGTGCCCAACATCGAGCGTGCGTTACAATCGGCTTGGAGCGTGCTGCGTCCTGGCGGCATCCTCGTGGCAGCCACCAACGGTTCCCGCAGCTATCATGAAATGCTGGAATGGCACGCCGAAGCCGCGTCACGCTTGGGGCTCCCGTATGCGGAGGATGCCCGTGGCGACCGCTTTTCGCTTGAAAACGGGGCCCGGTTCTTTCCCCATCCGCCCGAGATGGCGCAATTTCCGGGAGGGCTCTCTTTTCCGAGCATCGCCGCCTATCTTGCGTATTATGGATCCGGGTTTTGCTGGGCAGGCATTCCGCTCGAATATCACCAAGAGTCCGTCAAGCGGGACATCCTGGAGACCATGGGCAGTCTGGTGAAACCCCTATTCGAAAAGGAGGGCGTGATTCCCCTCTCCCATACCTCCGGCTTCTTCTGGCTCATCAAGGAAATGGCCACTCCGGAACCGTAAACTTCCCAGAGGGCCGCGGTGTCCCCACACCGCAGCCTTTCGTCTCTGGAAGACTAGTGCACTATCCCGTGTGCCCCCGAGCACGAAGGCCCGATGAACCAGCACGGCGCTTGCGCGGAAAATCGTCGAAAACCCGGTCAGTGATCACGAGTTCCTAGAGCATTTTGAAGGTGGTGATGCCCTCCGTGAGTCCTCGGGTCAACATCAACCGAAACAACAGCAAGTCCGCTCGCAGGGACCAAATGGGGTGGCGAAAGGTGACGGGGTGGTTCTTTTCAACAACAAAGTGTCCGAGCCATGAACATCCATAGGAAACAATGAGTGCTGTAAGGAGATAGATCCAATTCCAGGAGATGACTGCCAACAAAATCGAGATGAGGCCAGCGCTCGTTCCGACGAAGTGCCAGAGCCGGGTGGCGAGAAGCTCATGCTCGTGCAGATACTCGAGCCAAAACGTATAAAACGTCTTTGTTTGCTCCATTGCGATTTTCCCTCCCGGGAGACTATTCGCGAAAAGTCGAGTTTTTCCTTCCGTATGGAAAAGCCGGCCACACCGTGGAACGCATGCCGGGTGGCGTCTGCGAGGGGATAAAGGGCGGACAGGAGGCACTCACGATGCTCCTTCCGCATATGCAGTCTTGTCGCTGGAAAGCTACTCCCAAGCGGCGTCCGACGCCGGCGCATTGTCGGACTGGGCGAGCGCCGCACGCACCAAGGCCAAGGCCTTTCTAAGCCGCTCCTCTTCCTCACGGGTCGCCCCATCGCGCGCGCCGTCCCGAGCCAACCAAGCCGCCGCTACCGCCAATATCAAGGCACGCGTCCTGCCAGCGAGCGGCAACGCCGCGCCCGCCGCATGGCCCTTGTCCCGCGCCCTTAATGCGGCGACCAACGCATCCCCCTCGACATCCAGATTCGGCAGCATGCGATTCAACCACCCAGGCAGCCACCAACCCTTGTCGCCCAAAAGCGCCATGACCGCCGGGACCAATGTGAGCCGTACGATGAAGGCGTCGATGAGGATGCCGAGCGCGAGGGCGAATCCGATTTGCTTGATTTCAATATCGGGGCTGAAAATGAACCCGGAAAAGACCGATACCATAATGGTCGCGGCCGCCACCACGACGCGGCTGGCCTGGTCGTACCCATCAATGATGCTCGCCTTGCCTCGATGCCCGTGCACGAAAGACTCGCGCATGGAGCTCACGAGGAACATTTCATAGTCCATCGCCAAGCCGTAGAGGATGCCGGTCACCAAAATGGGCAAAAAGCTTAACAGCGGGCCCCCGGTATCAAAGCCGAAGACCGAATGGAGCCACCCCCACTGGAACACCGCCGTGGAGATGCCGAAGGTCGCCAAAATGCCTAGCAGAAACCCGACCGTAGCCTTGATCGGGACCATGATGGAGCGAAACACCAACAACAAGATGAGAAACGACAGGATTACGATAATGCCCACGTAAATGGGGAATACCTGTGCCAGCTTGGCTGACATGTCGATGTTGAGGGCCGTAAAACCCGTGACCCCCAGGGAGAGGTGATGGCCCGCCGCGGCGCGGAATCCCGAAGACCGCAAATGTTTGACCAAGGAGACCGTGGCGGCGGCATTCGGCCCTGACTTCGGTATGACACTGAGAACAGCCATTGTACCATGCCCGTCGATGCCCATGGGCTCCGCCAGGGACACATCCCCGACCTTCTGCACGCTCTCTGCCAGATGGGCCAGCATGGCCGGGGTAATCTTGGTGCCATGGGTTTGGGCGACCACCAACAAGGGGCCGTTGAATCCGGGGCCAAACGCCGAGGAAATCGCGTCGTAGCTCTGCCTTGACGAGGTATTCAGATTAGCCGTGGCGCCCGATGGAAATCCGAGCGTCATCTTTGTGCTCGGGATCGCCGCGGCACCCAGCAGCACCACCACCCCCACAATAACGAGCCAGCGCCAGGTGATGACGCCTCTCACCCATTGATCGGCCAGCCGGTGTCGGTTGACGTCCTCCCGCGCACGCCCCTTGCGGGGACTGATCCGCTCGCCGATAAGGCCCAGAAATGCCGGCAGCAGCGAGAGCGCCAAGAGTACCGTGATCGCCACCGTGGCGGCGGCAACCAACGCCATGACGGTCATGAACTGAATGCCCATGACGACCATGGCGCACAGGGCTATCACCACCGTTGTGCCGGAGAAAAAGACGGCGGTCCCGGCGGTGCCCACCGCGCGGCCAGCGGCTTCTCGCGCACTCAACCCCTGCTGGAGCATCAGCCGCCTCTGGCGATTGACAATAAAGAGCGAGTAGTCAATGCCTACCGCCAATCCAATCATGAGCGCCAACACCGGAGTAATGCTGACCACCGGGAAGAATTTCGAAAACGCCAATGCCCCCCCAACCCCGACGCCCACACCCACCAGTGCGATGAGGATCGGAAGGCCTGCCGCGACAACAGATCCCAGCGTGATGAAAAGAACAACGGCCGCAACCCCCAACCCGATCAGATCCGTCGAGCCGCCTTGGGGCACTTGCTGCTGCAGGGAATAGGTAGGCAATGCCTTGATGCCGGTCCCTGTCTGAACCGTCTTCACCTCGCGCACCACCGTCTTGAGAAGCGATGACGACACCGATGCGTTGGGCACGGTGAACTGAAACTGGAACAGGGCCACCCGCCCGTTTGCCGATAGGACGACGCCCGGGACGGGTGCGCCGTGGTCCAATAACGGGCCGTAGGGCAACGAACGCTGCGGACTCAGGGAACTGGCGGAGGCCCTTGCGGCAGGTGGTGGACTACTGTGGGCCGAGGGCGCCGAGCCCGCGCCCGCACTCTCTTTGGCAGGGTTGACCACGCCGCGCAGATGATAGACGCGATTGACCGCCCGGACAATGGCTGCCAGCCGGTCGGGGGTAGTCAATCGCTCACCTTTCGGCACTGTAAACACAACGCTTCCCTGCCCACCAGACAATGCCGGCATGGCGCGATGCAGTGTATCCAAAACCTGCTGGGCCTGCGTGCCCTGAATGGTCATGTTGTTGCTGATGCGAACACCATTGACACCCAACAACATACCGAGGAGGCCGATAACGATGACCCAACCGACGATGAAGCGCCAAGGCTTGCTGTAGGCGCGCTGGCCCAACGCATATAACAGGGTGGACATCCGACCAACTACATCTCCTTCGTCTCAGCGTCAAACGGGAAAGACGGCGCGATCGTTCGCAATCAATCCCGCAAGCGGGTCTCTTCCAGGGCTTCCCTTCACCGTGGGGCAACATGACGCGGATGCGTGTCACAGCAATCTGGACACTGTCAAGATGCGATTTAGGATAGCCGCCAAAATAGACAGTGTCAATATGGGCTTATGCTATCCTTATCCAGGAACCGTGGGACCATCGAGAAGAGGTGTCGTCACGAACCAGGAGAAACGCCCCTATCATCATGGAGACCTCAGACGCGCGTTGCTCGATGCCGCCTTGGACCTCATTGCCGAGCGCGACATACCGGACTTGACCCTGCGTGAGGTGGCGCGTAAAGCGGGGGTTAGCCACAGCGCGCCCTATAACCATTTCTCCGATAAAGCCGACCTCATAGCGGCATTGGCCATCGAAGGGTTTCAAAAACTGGAGATGGCGCTGAACGCAGCCTACCAGCAAACCTCAGGGACTCCATTGGCGCGCACCATCGCCTTGGGCGGCGCTTACTTGCGTTTCGCTCTGGAACACCGAGCCACGTACCGCCTCATGTTTCGCACAGACCTACGTCAAACGGACCGAGACAGCCATGACGACAACGAACGGGTCACCGCGGCTGCCGAATCCGCCCTCCAGGTTTTGCTGAAGGGGATTTCGGCGTCACAAGCCACGGGTGAAATTCGCCGCGACACGTCAGCAGAGATGCTCACCTTGACGCTCTGGTCAGCGATGCATGGCTTAACGGTTTTGGTCCTCGACAATCTCGTCGACAATTTCTTTCTCACCAAGGTCGATTATCTTTTGGTCACCAAGCAAAACGGTTCGTCTCTCGAAAGGACCGAACAGTTGATGGCCCAGGTGATACACATGGTGCTTCAAGGGCTTTAGCGGGTTCCGTCCAGAGGCCGCACGGCCGCAAGACAACGCCAGACAGCAAGGAGGATCTCATGCACTTCGGGAACAATCTCAACTATTGGGTTGTCGACAACGACCTCATCGATGTCAGTCGAGGGTCGGCGTCCAGTTTGACGATTCATCTCGAGAACAATCGTCGGATGCGATTCAACCCCCAACGCTCCGCCATTATCGTCATTGATATGCAGAACTTTTTCGGATCAGAGAAATTGGGGCGCGGACCATCCACTCGCGATTTGGTGCCCAGTCTTCATCGGCTGATTGCCGGGGCCAGGGTCTTTGACGTACGGGTCGCCTGGGTCAATTGGGGCAATCGCCCCGACTTGGCGAACTTGCCTCCCAGCGTGTTGTATACATTCGGAAAGCATCAACCTGATTCGGGCATCGGCAGCCCCTTGCCCGACAACTTGGGGCCGGCATTGCTGAAGGACACCTGGTCGGCAGACCTGTTGGAGGAATTAAAGGTCTCTCATGACAGCCGGGATTGGTGGGTCGACAAGTATCGGCTCAGCGGATTCTCGGGAACGGTTCTGGATGCCGCGCTCCGGGCATCCGGCATTGAGACCCTGTTTTTCACAGGCGTCAATATCGACCAGTGCGTGTGGAGCACCTTTCTTGATGCCACCAACTTAGGGTACGATTGCGTCTTGGTCAAGGATTGCACGGCCACATCGAGCCCATCTTTTTGTTATGACGCTGTCGTCTACAACATTTCGCGGCAAACAGGCTTGGTGACAACTGCGGAGAAATTCTGCGCCCCGATGGCATAGGGGGTCTGACCGCTTCCAGTCCCCTTGCCCATGCCCCATCGGGTTCCAATCCCAAAGCCTGGGCGGTGTCTTGCGCCCGCGCAGAACCTAACCGGTTGTGATGTGGAGTTCGGCGTCGGGGACTGTCTCCCGAAGCTTACGAACGATGACCCACCATCCGACCAAGGATGCCAGTGCCGCTCCGCCAAAGGGGCCCGCTACTCCAAAACGGATGAGCCCAGACGCCATCAATGGTCCGACAATGCCGCCCAGGTACATCGGCAAATACACCAGATTCAGGGCGGTATTGCGGTGGGATTCAGGAATCCGCGTGGAAAACAGGGCAAAAATCATCGCGCCGCCAATGCTGACCGCCGCGCTAAAGGCCGTTAGAATCAAGCCAAACGAAGACAGCTGGCGGCTAAAGCCCAGCAATGCGGCCGCTGGCACAAGAACAGCAAACGCCCAGGTTAGCACCTTCGTAAATCCCACGCGGTCGCCAAGACGGCCCGCGATAATGGTGATGAGGGCTCCGACCAAAGCGGCCAACCCGACCATCGCGCCAATGGCCAGGGTGATGCTGCCGGAATGGTGATAAAATTTCTCGATCGCCACAGGAACGTAGGGATTGACCATTTGCCGGGTCACCATCAAGAGTCCATATATTCCAAAGAGAAGCCAGGTCACAGGAAGATTGAAGGTGAACCGCACCGAAGTCCACGCCGTGCGCCAAGCAGGCTCTGAGGATGTGTCCTGCCGTCGATCGGCTTCCCGATAAAAAAGGAGCAGCATGCTGCCGGTCATGACCGATAGGACGGCATCGACATAATATAAGTCGTGCAACGTAAAGGAGCCACCATGGACCAGCCATCCTCCCACCAGGGGACCAAGCGCCATGCCTATCGGCGAAGCTACGCTGAACATGGATATCGCCGACCCCACCCGATTGTCGGGCACCAATCGCCTCAGCGAGGACAGCATGATGCCGGTGTTCCCCAACTGAAATCCTACCAACGACATGGCGACCACCACACCGGCCAGTCGATGGCTGAAGCCCAAGAGAGCGAATACCACCGCCTCCACGAAGGCACTGCGAATAATAACCGCCTTGCCGCCATGCCGGTTCGCCCAAACGCCCCACATGGGCACAAGCGGAAGTCCCACAATAAAGGTCAGAGCACTCAGAACACCGACCCAAGTGCTGGCGTGCTGAACCCGCATGCCCTGCAAGTACACCGGCAAAAAGGCGAGAACGTGGCTGTAGCCATAGGATTCGATGACGGAGGTGACGAAAAACAGAACCAGGGTGAGTCTCCAGCCACTTGCTGAGCGATGCACGACGTTGCTCCTCCCATTCTGCGATCCCCCGTCAAGAAAGCATGACCCGTGTTCGACCCGGCCGGGTTACTGAATGACTTTGCAGGAGGTTCCCATGCCTTTCATGATGACGGAATCATAATCATTGTCAAATTGCTAACCGTTTCCACAACTTTTCTTGCCGCTTTCTGCGTTTTGGATGGCGCATGTCGCCCGGAGACCACCACGACATGGAAACTTTACAGCCTAAACTCCGTCTGCGGCAGATTAACCATGGTTAAGTTCCGAAGCTCAAACAGCTTGTAGCCTCCCATACCGAAAGCGGAGACGTCGATGACGAGGTCGTCCAATCCGTTGTCCGGCAGTCGCGGGCTGACTAAATAGTGATTCTCTTCAACATGTTGGCCTGCTTTTCCGTCCATTGGCCACAATCGATAGCCTGGAATCCTAGGGACGGTCACCGTGTGGGCTAAAAACGTGGCGGGGTCCGGATTCAACAGTTCCCACGTGAGGACAATTTCGCTGCAGTTGTCGTAGTGAATGCATTGAGACAGGGTACACTTGAACGCACCCTCAACGAGGGTCGAACGCATAATGCGGATCGGATGCCCACCGGTTCCTTCAATGGACGGCATTTCGTTCCGTGGCTCGATGAACATGCGTCGCCTCCTTGTCTAGATTCAGACTGTGCTCTCTCTTAAATGGCCACGCAACTGTCGAACGGCAAATGCTAATGAGCCTCTTGGATGGCCCATCGCACCTTCCGCACGATGGCGTCGGGATCGAATACGCCTTGGTTGTCGATTTCCGCAGCCCATGGCAACTGAACGGTCATGGCCAATGCATTGATTTGTGAAATCCGGTCATCAGACACCGGGATATGGATCGACGCGTCACGATGGTGAATGCGTCCAGACACTGGGTGCCATTCGCCACCACTCGGATTGGTACAACGGTGGCCGATCGCCCCAGTTCATCCAACAGCCATTGGGTATAACGCGATGCTCCCGTGGATTCAAAGCAGAGGATCTCCGCATGCTCCATTTCCGTTTTCAATGCTTGGAGGACAGCCTGAAAGCCGCGGCGCTCGTAATCAGGATGTGTTCCCCCGAGGGTTTCGTAAACCGCCAGGAATATCGGCTCTACCCGAACAAACCGTATGCCAAGACGGGTTTCCAACAGCTCTGCAATCGTGGATTTGCCCGCACCTTTTGGGCCTATCAATACGACAACTTGCGGCATAAGAATTTGACCACTCCCTTCCGCCGACAACCTCCGGACCGTGATCCCATGCTATCCTTGTGGCGCAAGCGCAGCGCTGACCATGTGTGAAGAAATCACCGTGAGATCACACGCATTCAGTCGGGACTCGCGCCGTCATCAAGTTGGTGCTGCAACTGTTGAATTTTCGCCTCCAACTGGTCTATCCGGCGAAGATTGCTTAAACTAATCGACCAATGGATTATGGCAGGAATCACCCCAAACAACAGAAGCGCTACGATGATGATTTCGTCGGCAACCATTGCCTCACCTCACCACTCATGTTACCGCGGCACCTTCGTCAGAATCCACAATTCCCATTGCAATGCTGGAACAGCCGCTCAAGACCCTCCCCAGACTCTGGCCGTTGCGGGCTTGTCCGTGAACGGCGAAGGCCCGCGATGGTCTAACGTTAAGCGGCAGCTTGGCAGTGCTGGTTGAACACGAGCTCCTCAACGCGGATCCCCGGGAGCACTGTCGGAAGATATTAAAAGACTAACCCGGGCAGTGACGACAGGTACCATTTGTTTCGCGCCCCAATGGCCCGTTTCTGCTAGTGAGGATTCTGCATTCTTGGAAGGTGGGTGTGAATGACTATAACTGCCGCGCGCGCCGCTCACGAATTCATTACGTTATAAGCGGGTACGGGCATAGCGTGAAGATGCAGCGTGGATTAGCCCCAGGTGAGCCAGTTCCCCGCCCACCATGACATCTCCATGCATGACGGATGGGAAAGGCGGAGTCCGACGCGGAGCATGCCTCCCTGAAACAATCGACACGAACCCGGCGTTCAGGACGGAAAGCGCGGGAAAGGGGTCATGTCGTGAAACCGGTAAAGCCATGTGCCATCACGTTGGTGGCGTTGAGTCTTGGGCTCGCCGAATCAGCCTGCGGCCAGCCGAGCACCCGTGCGAGCGCAGCAAGTCTCCGCATTCCGCCCGCATTTTGGCGCAACCTCGACCGCCCGCTTCAACTGACGGCGTTCCCCCACATAACGGCCGAGGCAACCCCTTGCCAAATTCCCGAGGGCGGCGCCCACTTCCTGGCACTGCATTGCTTGCTGGCTGGTGCACGACCAACATCCGACGCCCGTCCTCTGCCGATTTGCAGCGCTTGCCCGCGTCGCGCCGGTCTCAAGTCATCGCCAAGGTGACTCTATCCGAGCGATGGGGTATCGATAGGTCCGCAACCTTTACGTTTATCGTGGGATCCAAAGGCGAGGTCTTGTCCGAGAAAACATCGGGGCACCCACCCCAATTCTGGCTTTAGGCGCAGATGATGCAGACCCTCGCACCAGGCAACGGTTCCCCCATTGGGCAAATCGCCTCGTTGTCGCAAGCGGACAGCCGCAATCTCGACCTTTCCGTTGACTTGTGGGATTTGCCGCGATATTCTGACCACAACCTTCCCTAAAGGAGAATGCCTGTGATTTCCCCAACTTGTCACCTCACGAGGCCCGAGAACAATTCGTAGTCACTGAGGGAGACGGCACGTCCCCAGTGACGCAAAGGGGACGACATACATTGGCAGAATTGAGTACCGAACGATTGCGGATGGTGTCATGGACTGCAGAATTGGCTGAAGCGGTTCTGCACGATACAGCACAGTTGGAAACATTATTGGGCGTGACTGTCGCCGAAGGGTTCCCGAACGACCCCGTCCGTCAATTTGTGTTGCCAAACACCCTAGTCCGGGTGCGGCGTGACCCAAGCCATGGCTTATGGAGCGGCATGATTATCCACACCGAGGACCACCGCGCCATTGGTTCGATGGGCTTCAAATCCCCTCCCGACCACAACGGCGCCATCGAAATCGGATACGACATCGCTCCGGCGTACCAGGGGCAGGGATATGCCACTGAGATGGCCCGTGAATTCGTCCACTGGGCATTGCAACAGTCGGCCGTGAGACGCATTGCCGCAGAGTGTCTGCCGGATAACTGGGCATCCATCCGAGTGCTGGAGAAACTCGGAATGCAGCGGATAGCGGAACGCCAGGACATGATCTACTGGGAATTTCCGATGCCTCGGTAAAGGCCCAATCACGACAGGCAGGGCTCTTTAGCCTGCCTGTCGCTTTAGGCTTTTCTCCCACGAATCGGCCCTGTTGGAAGGTGGTCCAAGTGCGACTGACTATTGACGCGGTGTTTAGCCCATATTCTATGCCCTGGCCGTGACAACCAAGCCAGTTCATCGGACGAGGGGTGTGCCCACATTCCGCAGCCACGCAACAAAAAAGTGCCCACTAACAAACACCATCACCAGATCAGGTGCCCGCCCGTGACAGATTTCACTAGACGCCGTTGAGGGTCTGTGCATTCTATGCGCTAATGTCAGTGCAGGCTTTGCGAATGTCCCCTATTTAGAGCGATTCGATAGGATGGACCAGGAGGTGCGCCATGAATGAGATTGCCCGTACACCGACACCACCGTACTACGCGGTGATTTTTACATCAGAACGTACGGATGGGGACAACGGATACGCGGAAATGGCCGATGAAATGGTTTCTTTGGCATCATCCCAACCGGGGTTTTTAGGGATCGAAATGGCCCGAGCGGGCATCGGCGTCACCGTATCGTATTGGGAATCCCTTGAAGCCATAAGCGATTGGAAGCAGAACGAGCGCCATCTGATTGCTCAACGCCGGGGCATGTCGGAGTGGTATCTTCGCTATAAGACCAGGATTTGCAAGGTGGAACGGGATTACGGGTTTGAAAAAGACGGGCATGTTCCGAAGGAGTAAAGGCCGGTCTTGGCTCTCAGCGTTCATAGGACACTTTAGTGGAAAAGACGGCGAGAGGCATGACGGCAAACATCAACCGCTCCTTTTGCAATGCATTCCGTACGTGCAGTCTTTCGCTAGCGCGGCCGCCGGTGTGGACTTGCCGGTGACAGGAAGTCCAGAAAAAATATATAGTATGGGGCACCCCCTTCGGTGATGACCGCATGGATCGACCCGTTGTGGTTCGACTTTGCAGACCCCCCCGCATCGTCACGGTACGCATCTTCATTGGCAATGACGCATCTCCATTGTCAGCGCCATCCTCCTTAGCCGCCCGGGACCAGCCGCCGCATCGAAAGCCACTCTCGTTCTGGCCCCCCGTTCGCCTTGAGCAAATCCCGCTGACCCACCGAGGGGTTCGAACTCTGGCTGAATAAACTAAGGCTGGATTCCCTCTTGGCGATCGGTCATGATGGAAAAAACGGTCTATTCAGAGGAGGAGTAGGGTGAGCTCGGAACTTCCCGGCATCCGCGTCCGCCGACATCCAGAACGCGGCCACTACGACAAGGACACGCTGTATCCCATCATTGACGAGGCTTGGCACTGCCACGTGGGTGTTGTGAGAGATGGAATGCCCATCATCATCCCCACCTTGCATGTTCGAGTGGACGACACTCTCTACGTGCACGGCGCCGTAGCCGCCGGGCTTTTCAAGGATTTGGCGCACAATGCCCCGGTCTCTGTCGCCATCACCCACTTGGACGGTCTCGTGTTGGCCCGTTCCCTCTACAACCACTCAGCCAATTACCGCTCGGTAGTAGTCTTTGGAGTGCCCAGTGAGGTCACCGATCCGGACTTGAAGCTGACGGTATTGAAGGCCTTGTCGGACCGGGTCGCCCCCGGACGCTGGGAAGACGCACGTCAGCCTAACGCCATCGAACTCAAACAGACCCGAATCTTCGCTGTCCCTCTCACCCACGCTTCAGCGAAAATTCGTACCGGCCCGGTCGCGGATGACCCCGAGGACTTGGATCGTCCCACGTGGGCCGGGGTTCTCCCGCTTCGCACCGTCTTTGGCGAACCTGAGGCCGATGCCGGCGACAGGCCTAGTGTTCCGCTTCCGGACTATCTTGAAAGGATGATGCAGTCCCATGCCTGACATGACGTTGGCAGCCGACCAGCATCTCTATTATGAAGAAGCCGGCTCCGGTGCACCGGTAATCTTTTTGCACTCCGCTCTAGGCGACTTACGGCAATGGGATGCCCAAGTGCATGCCCTGTCGGATCAGTTCCATTGCATTCGATACGATCTTCGCGGTTACGGCAAGAGCTCCTCACCGCACGAGTCCTTCGACCCGGCCATGGACCTGTTGAGCCTCATGGACCACTTGGGAATCGTCCAGGCCGCATTGGTCGGTTCATCGCTTGGCGGCTCCGTGGCTCTCCATGCTGCTGTGCGTTATCCCACCCGTGTCACCAAGGCGGCGCTCTTGGGTACGGGAATTTTCGGGTTTGCACCACCAGAGGTTCACGATTCCGCCGATGCGCTCGCCGAAGAATACGAAGCGGTGTTGCAAAGCCAAGACGTCGACGCCTTGATCGCATTCTTTGACAAGCTATGGCTCCGCGGCATCCAAGGAGACGACTTCCAGGTTCCCCAAGCGGCACGGGCACTCTTTTGGACCATGAACGAGGAGCGATTGCTGCAGCATCGCGAGGATGATCCGGACTACGGGAACCTCGACGATGTGCCAGACCTCGGAACGGTCAGCCGTCCCCTCCTCACCATCCTCGGGCAATGGGACACTGACTACTGTCAAAAGGCCGCACAGCATCTGGTGAGCCATGTTCCCAACGTCACCTTGGAACTCATCCCCGGCACAGCGCATTTCCCGAATCTGACCCATCCCGATCTGGTCAGCGCACTGCTGCGAAACTGGCTGGGCTAATCCACACCAGCGGGACAGAGCGGATCCGGTGCGCCGACCAGCTCCTCCATTCTTCCTGCAGTGACCAGGGAGAATGGGGAGGTGCGCCAAGCGAGTGAGTTCTTGGATTTCCCGGTGTGCAGGCTGGCGATCTCTCCCCCAGGTCCCGTGCTATCCGTCATCTTGACCGACATACTGCGCCAAATTTGCTGTACACCGTCTGGGTTGGCGCCGGCTGTTTTTCCGGCTCCGCCGGGACAAGTCCGCGAACGGTCTTGCCCTTTAGAGCTCCTCATATGCCGATTCCACACCTAGCTCGATCTCGCGGGTGCGGGCTTGCGATGGCTCCCAACGTCGCCGCGGTCGATACTGTCGACAATGGCAATGAGTGCGTCCACTCGTCCCATCCTCTCCGGCGCCACCAATTGCGGGAGCCACGCCCCAAACGGCACATTCACCATCGGCACCGTCAAGAAAAAGAGCGCGTCAAGCGCCAGAAAAACTCCGATGCTGGGCGAAAAAGCCTCCAAGGCAATAACGATGCCGCCGATCAAAAACCCGATGACAAACATCGAATAGAGAGGCATGCGTTTTGAAAGCCCGGGCGCCAGCACGCTCCCCAGAAGCACCGCGCCGCCGGAGAGCATGCCGTTCACCGCAAACATGGCCTCGTGCGCCAGTCGATACTTCATCATGAAGAGTGGAATCACTTGAAAGCCGCCGTTCACGATGCCGAGAAAGAAGAAGCCCAAAATCACGGCGCGCCGGAAGACGCACAAAAAAACCGTAGAGTCGCCCAAGGAAGGTCACAAGCGAAGAGGGATTTCCCCGTCCTCCATCGTTCAGACGCTGGCTCGTTCACCGCTTCATGACATTCCTAGATAAGCCTGGCTTATCTACGCCCTAAGGCATCCGCTTCGACCCACTCCCGAGGCTTAGCGAACAAATGTCATGTACATGTCGATGAATAGCCACCTTTCGATAAAAGTGTCTCCATAGGTGGAGATTCTTGGCCTGTCAATGCCTTGATGTTCGAAGAGGGGTCTCCCCCGACTTGACTAGACGAAGACCACTAGCTTCATCATCAGGAAGCTGGTCAGGGAGGCAAGGAACATCGCCAGCAACTTGGCGATGTTGTTGGCGAGCACGTGGTTGATGGCATGTGTGGCCGCAATCCAAGGGGCGATAATGCCTAAAATCAGGTCGTTCACTACGATATTGATAAGCGACTGGAGCAGAAACAAGACGCGCTGACGCATGGCTCCCGGACCGCTGCGCTTGTGCTGGCGCCGAAAGGTCCATCGGCTGTTCCAGATGTAGCTGTTTAAAATAGCGGCGCCCACCGCCATGGTATTGTAGATTACCAGTCGTTTCACGTTGTGGGTGGGAAACAGGAAGTAGAGTCCGTTGAACACACCCAGGTCAATAATGGCGTTGCCAAATCCAACGAAGACGAACTTCAGCAGTTGCCAAACCCGCTTCATGCGGTGCTGCCCCGCTGCTCTCCCATCACTTCACGGTACCAACTAACCAATTCCGCCGTCGGCACCCGCCAACCCCAGCGCTCCGCTTCATGCCGAGCGCGGCGTGAGAGCTCCTCCCGTTTGGCAGAGTGCATCAGTTCGTTGACACGTTGTCCAATAGTCTCTGGGCGATCCACATGGAACAATAGCCCGGCTCCGCTTTGATCGGTCAACTCATGCGTCGGCTGACTCTCGGCTGCAATAATGGGCAGACCAGACGCCATTGCCTCCAGCAGCACCAACCCGAGCGTATCCGTGGTGGATGGGAAGACGAAGACATCCGCCGAAGCATAGGCTGTGGCCAATTCCTCTCCATGCAGCGTACCCATGAATGTGGTCGGAGTGCCTTGGAACAGCTCTTCCAGTTGTGAGCGGGCCGGCCCATCGCCGACAAAAGCCAAATGCAGGTCGGGATTGGCTCCGAACAACGCCGTCAACCGCTCGAGACCCTTCTCCAGCGCCACGCGTCCTACCGACAAGGCAATCATCCGCTCGGGATGGCCGTTGGTAAGCCGCCGGCGCATCGTCTCTGAACGCTTGGCAGGATTGTACATCTGCAAATCAACGCCGCGAGCCCAGACCCGGACATTATGAATGCCCTGATCCACTAGTTCCCGCCGTACGGCTTCGCTGGTCGCCAAATTCAAATCCGCCCGATTGTGCAATGCCCGCAGGCACGCCCAAATGGCTGGTTTGGTGAATCCCAAATGATAGAAATCCGCATATTGCGCAATGTTGGTATGGTATGAGGCAACCAGCGGACGCCCTTGCGACACCGCCGACAACACGCCGCCCCAGCCAATGACGAAGGGGTTAATCGCATGCACCACGTCCGGATTGAATTCGCGGATGTAGTGGCCAATCCGCGGAAGCGGCATGCCCCACGGCTTTCCTCCATAGATGAAGCCCACGCTTACATTCGGCACATCGCGCACCGGAATTCCTTCAAAGACTGGATCGCCGCCCCGAGGCGCAATAACCATCAGTTCGTGACCCATCTTTTTGAGTTCCCGCAACGTCGCCGTGAGTCGCGTGACCACACCATCGGTCGATGGCCACCAGGTTTCCGTAACAAAGACAATTCTCATTGTCGACAGTCTGTCCCCCGTCCTGATGACAAGTGATTCCATCCTTCGGCGCCACAATAAAACCAAGCTAGTATACCATAGGTCCGTGGTCCGGCTCTAGTCATGCCGGCGTCCGTTCGTTGTCTCGGCACCCTCTATCATATCATCTTGACGCCCGGGGTAATTCATCCATAGATGAAGCACCTTTCCTATTCAGCCCAATTGTGTCACAATAGAAGGACGAATCTGTGGAGGGGGCGAGATGATGAACGATCGGACATGGGACCGCCTTAGCGGTCTCTTAATCGGCGCGGCCATCGGTGTGGTCGCCGGCATTTTGCTGGCTCCGTCGGCGGGCACCGACACGCGCGAAACCATCAAAAAGAAAACCCAAGGAACTCTCGACCAGGTCAGCGGAAGTGTCCGCGATATTCGGGACAATCTCACCAAAAAGGGCCAGGAACTGTGGCGCCGCGGCATGACTGAAATCGCCCTGGATGACGAAGACGCGATGCCGTCGACAGACGAAGGGCACGGCGCATGAGTCCGGCAACCGCTCTCACCATCATCGCCATAGCCCTGTCGGTGCTGGCGGTGATCGCCATCTTGGCGGTCATCTTCCTGATGCGATTGGTGCTGCATCTCATTTCCTTTGAACAGACATTGGCCAATGAGTTGGCAGAGCTCCGGTCGCTGGCGGGCCAGCTGCGCGAAACGACGGAGCGCGTTGGCCGCACCGTCCATGACGTGCAAATTGCCGCTCGGCGGATTGGTGGAGTGGTGGGAGCGGTTGCCTCCTTGGTTGTCGGCCGCTCCGGCCGAAACGGCGCATCTAAAAAGACGCCGCCCTGGTGGATTACGGGAGCCAGCGTCGGTTGGGCGCTCATCAAGCGCCGCCGTCAAAAGGCCAAGCAGAAAGCCTCCGTACCGGCTCCGTCGGACAACTCCTTGACCATGTAACCCGACCATTTCGGCATGCGACACTTCCCCTCTGGGGAAGTGTTTTTTGTTTCCGGGCGATATTATCGAAATGCGTAGACGCTGTTGGTCATGACGTCCCACATCCAGCCTTGATGCAAGGTCTCTACCGACTCCGGCCGGCTGCCGGCGCCCATCGCATAGAAAAGCGGTGCGAAATGTTCCTGGCCGTTGGCGGGCACCGCCAATCGCGCATACGGCGCCTCGGTCTCGTAGTGGAACAGGGCGGCCAAGTCCCAAGCGTGCAGCTTGGATTCCAGCCACGCCTCAAATTGCTTGATGGCACTTTGCACCTCGGCGTTGTGGCGGGCCTGGAGCAGTTGAAAATTGTGGACTGTCACGCCGCTTCCAATGATGAGCACCCCTTCGCTGCGCAATGGCGAGAGCGTCTGTCCAATGCGGAACTGTTCCTCCGGCGTCAGCCGGGCATTCACCGACATCGCCACCACGGGGATGTCCGCCGCGGGATAGAGCCGGTTCAACAACGTCCAAGCACCATGGTCCAACCCACGCCCATGATCGAGCTCGACGGGCACCTCGGCCGCCTTTAGAAGCTCGTGGATCCGAGCAGCCAAGGCCGGATTTCCGTGGGCTGGATAGGTGACCCGATACAACTCATCCGGAAATCCCCCGAAATCATAGATGGTGGAGTAGGATTCCACTGCACTGACCTGCTGAACCCGGCTCTCCCAATGCGCGGAGAAAATGACGATGGCCTGGGGCCGTGCCAAAGATTCCCCCAGGTGATCAAGAAATGTCCCATAGCCGCTCTCCTCGATGGCGATCATCGGGGACCCATGGGCAATAAACAATGATGGCAACATGCGAAACTCCCTCCTGCGATGCCGGCCAAGCCTATGCTTAGCCCCGCTTTACGAATCCTTTTGACCACGCTCGTAGCGCTCGATCGCCTCGGCATGCGTATCGAACGCCAACCTTGGCATGGCCCGGAGAGGGAACCACTCCGCCTCCAAGGCATCAGTGCCGGCCACCAGCATGCCGCCCTGCACGCGGGCCGCAAAAAAGGTAATGATGGTTTCATGGCTGGGCGTCGACCAGGTTCCCAACTGGTAGTCCAGTGCGATGGCAAGACCGGTCTCCTCCTCCGCCTCGCGAATCATCGCCTCATCAATCGACTCCCCCGCCTCGACCCCGCCCCCGGGAAGCGTCCACAACCCTTCCTGAGGCGGATACCGGCGCCTGACGAGAAGAATTCGGCCCGACGCTTCCGACTCCCGAATCACGGCCGCAACTGCGGGCAATGGGCGTTCCCAATAGACGAAGCCGCAATGTGGGCAATAGCGGCGCATCTTGCCGTCCCACGCATGGTTCACCAAGCTGTCTTGGCACAGCGGGCAATACTGCCAGGCGCTGGGCGGCGCATGCCGCCATTGCACAAACGCATTCTGATCTTCGTCGGCCATCATATCGCCCCCGTGCCTTAAGCATACCGCAGCAGTGGAGCGTGCGGTTAGCTTTCTTGCCAGATCTGGCAGATGGCGCCGGTACGTTTGATGCGCAGCGAAATCGTTTCCAACACCCGGAAAATGTGGTTCATGCGGGTTGTTTCCACAAAGGCCACATTGAAATCCAGCCCTACAGCCAAGTCCATATTCTCAGGACCTGGGGCCAAGACAACCACCGTATCATCCGGCACCAAGGGTGACTGAAAGACGCCGCCACCGACCAGCTTTTCGATTTGCTCCACCTCCAGTACGCCGCTGTTGCCGTACAGCCGATTCCAGGCGGCGTAGATGGTCACTCCGGCAACCACCGTTAACGGCGGCATGAAGCCGGCCGAGGTCAGATGACTTACGGCCCTCACGACATCACGAAATCCACTGCCGGGCTCTTCCCACCCAGAAGTCGGCAGCACGTGCCGCCCCTCGACGGTCAACAGTCCGTCCAGCCCTTGGTCTGCAATGCCATGGAAAATGACATGATCCTCGGCCAACGCCACGAAGCTGGCGGCCGCCTCGGCTTTGGACCAATCCAGCATGCCTCCCGTGATGCGCGCTTGCTCCAAGTCGCGCCAGTCGACGATGAAGTCCTTCGACAGGACCGGCACGCGCTGATATAAACGGGATTCGGGCACAGCATCCTCAGCGTCCCCCTGCATGCTGACCTGCGCCAGATCCCAACCTGGGGTTCGATCAACCTGGACGACCTGCACCCCGGCTCCAATGGGGCCGTACAACGGCAGAAACCGGCGCGCCACCAACTGGCGGCGGGCCACCTGGGTCACGGCTTCCATCACATGCGCCCACTCTTTTTCGTTTAAGGGCGCTTCTGCATGACTCAAGACATCCATCCGGCCCATCCTCCCTGCAACCCTGATCCAACGGTCCAGTCGGCATCCCGGTTGCTTTGCTCTTGGTATTGTTCATGGCTGATAATGCGATCAATGAGGGGCACGAGGCCTGGCATCTCGGCTGAAGCCCACGCTCGCAAGTCCCCATAAAGGCGCAATTCGTCGGAGTGGTCGCCGCCCTTCGGCAACATGAAGCGGGGTTGTCCGCCCAAGTCGGCCAGTGTCTCGGCCACTATGCTCATATGCTTCATCTCGTCAATCGCCCGATCTTCCGCGCTCATGCCCATAGCGCGGGTATGGCGAGTGAGAAAGCTCTCCAGAAGGTAGCGCAAGATCTCTTGATATTCCTCGGACACCAACGTTTCAAAACAATGCACCACTTGGGGATTGGCGGAGCGCTCCGGTGTCGGTTCGGCGTCCTGTTCCACCCACTGCGAGCGCAGGTCGAGAAATGTCCGTCGATGATCGCGCTCGTCCACCACAATGCGGCCGATGAGGGCTTGGACGTGCTCGTTGGCAATTTGGCGCTGATGCGCCAAATACTGGCTGATTGCCTCTTCTTCCGCGTCGATGTCGTAGTTGAGGGCGTCAAGGCCGGAAAACTGGGGAAGCTCATCGGGCGGCGTCAAGTCAGGTACGCCGCCTAGCCCTACAATGGTATGCGCCAGCCATTTGAAGTGGCGCATTTCGTCACGGGCGATGGCCTCAATGCTGGGACCAAACTTACGCACGACGGTCCAAGCATGCGTCAAATAATGGACGATGGCTTGATGCTCGCCCATAAGGTCTTGATTGAGGAGGCGCACTTGTTCGCGGCGGTCATGGACCATTGATGACTCTCCTTTCGCACAGCGCATAGTATGCCGAAAGGAGGAGGCGTCAATTACAAGGAGGGCGGGTTGTCGCCTTCGATGCGTTCCTTCAAATGGGACAGCTCACGCCCCATGTTTTGCATTTCCCTCTCGGCCATGCTGAGAAAGGTTTCGAGCTCTTGATGCCTCTCATGATCAATCTCCATGAGATGGCGGACTTCGTTGTATAAATCGAGCGTCCGGTCCAATTCTTGACGCAGATCCTGCATCCGATCCTCCATCACCAACCGCTCGCGACGTTCGCGCTCCGGGGCAATGAGGGGGTTGGCCAGCTGCATGACCAGTGGGTCGTCCGAGGACAGGCGAATCGCAATGTCGCCGCGCATCGCACGCGCCGCCTGAATCCAGACAATCGGGTCGGGCACAGGCACGCCGCGGATGTAGCCCTGCCACGGTGAAATGGGCAGTTCAATGCGGCGATGGGCTGAAATCGCCATCGCCAACTCACCCCCTGTATCCAGCGTGGCCACGAAACGCACCCGGCTCGGATCGGACAGCAGAAAGCCTAAAATCATTTGCAGATGCGGGGTCTGGGCGGTGATGCGTCCCAAATATATCAGCAATTTATCGATCTCTTCGCGCATATCCTCACCATACCGCTCGGTTCTGGGGAATGCAACCGTCCCACGGGATGGCTGCCGC
Organism: Bacillota bacterium; assembly: GCA_021820485.1. GTDB lineage: Bacteria > Bacillota > Sulfobacillia > Sulfobacillales > Sulfobacillaceae > Sulfobacillus_B. Next base: position 15,886 of record JAKADO010000005.1, on the reverse strand, counting down.
TCCAACATTTCTCCGAAAGTCCTAGGATTCCCATGCCGGTGGAGGCAATTTTGTACTACCATGGGTATACCCGGTTGACGGGCCCAAGCCGAACCTCGACCCACGAAAAAAATCTTTCGCATGGACGGCTCGCTCGGCTTTCCACCCTTCGATTGGGCATAATACTGGCAAGAGAATCCAATTCCACCGGTCTTTGGGGAACACCGATTGACGAAAGGAAACTCCGGTTTTTCCGAAGGCCACGGGAAGGAAAACGCAGTTAAAGAGCGAATAATATGATACGGCTGACAACTGCTCTCACATCCAAGATGGTTGTTCCATATAGTAGGGTAACAACCAAGCCGTATAGCACGCTACTCGGGAAAGGAGCGGACGGCCATGAAGTCACTCACTGAAGGCGAAATTCGCGCACTGATTCACCTGTTGGGCGACGATGACATCAAAACGGCTCAGATTGCGCGCAAGACGCTCATCGAAGCCCGGTCGCAGGCCGAGCAATATTTGGAAGAAGCACGCACCTCTCCCGATCCGCATGTTCGTACCCGGGTATACAGCATTCTGGAACGGCTGCGGCTTGATGAACTGGGACGGCGGTTCGACCGCTTTTGCGAAATGCCGTCGGCATGGATTGACCTTGAAGAAGGCGCTTTTCTCATTGCCGAAGCGGGATACCCCAGCCTCAACCGCAACCATTATCGCAGCGTGCTGGATGACATGGCCGCCGATTTTAAACGGCGCATGGAGCGGGGCGGCATTGGGCGCGGCCGCGAGCTGATTGAAGCGTTCAACCAGTATTTCTTCGAAGACTTGGGTTTTGCCGGCAATCAAGAGGGCTACTACGATCCGGACAACAGCTACATCAACCAAGTGCTGGACCGCCGGCTCGGAATCCCAATCAGCCTGTCCGCCGTCTATCTCCTCATCGCGCGCCGTTTGCGCATTCCGGTGGTCGGAATCGGCATGCCTGGTCACTTTCTTCTGCAGTACAATGACAGCTTGTTTATCGATCCCTTCCACAAGGGACGACTGCTTAACCGTGGTGAATGTGTCCAGTTCTTGATGAACAACGGGTTTGGGTTCCATCCCGCCTATCTGAGCCCAACGCCCACACGGTTTATGCTGGTGCGCATGCTCACCAACCTCATTCAAATCTACAGCACCCAAGATCCCGATCGGGCCGACTCGTTAACCGGCTTCCGTGATATGCTGACCCATTCATACGCCAAAGTGTGAATTCAGCATACCCAGAACCCCGTCGTCAGCGGTCTGAATGGGCACTGGCGAACGGGGTTCTTTGTTGATGGCGGTCACCGCTCATATTTGTCGTCGTCTTCCAAGATATACGGCAACACCTCATCAATCGATCCGACGGGAGTACCCTGCGGCACCTTCTGGGCCTCCTCATCTGTTACGTCCCCATGCACCCAAAAGACCGACATACCCGCTTGATGCGCCGGAATGATGTCCTCCACCAAGTCATTGCCGACCATGAGCCAATGTTCGGGGGCGATGTGCAGTTGCTCTGCCGCCTCCAGATAATATCCCGGCTGCGGTTTTGTGGCATGCACCACTTCCAAGGCGCTGCGCCAGTCAAATGGAAAGTCCTCCAAGCCCGCCCACTTGAGACGTTCGTCAATCGCCACCCGTGGAAAGAGCGCGCTGGTCAGGAGGGCGACACGATAGCCGCGCGCTTTGAGCGACGCCAACATGCCGACGACGCCGTAGACTGGTTTCGCCAAGGGCGCCAGCTTCGGAAATTCCTCGCGGTAGAAGGCATTGAATCGGTCTTCCAGCAGTTCCCGGCTGAGACCCGTCCTCGCCTCAAAGTCTCGGTAAAAGAAATCCTCCAGCCGCTCCGGGTCGCGGGTTTTTTGCATCATGCGGGCAGAGCTCGTCATGATGTGTCGGGAGAGCGGTTCGCTGAGGGAAAAAACCTCCTGCAAACTGTCGTCCAGTCGCTGTAAATATTGGGGAATGAAATCAGGAGACAGTCGGAGAAGCGTATCGTCCAAATCAAATGCGACAACTTTCAGGGATTTCATTTGTCACCTCGATGCAGATTCCATGGGTAATGCTTCCATGTCCCTCGTTAGTGTACCATGGAGACAATGCAAAACTGAAAGGGGCGTACGTCCTTGCAGCTTTCACTGGACGGATTGGTACTGGCCGGCGGCGAATCGCGCCGGATGGGGCAACCCAAAGCCCTCTTGCCGCTAACCGGGGGGGAAACCCTGTTGCAGCGCGCGCTGAGCACGCTGCGCCAGGCGAGCAGCGGCACGATATGGATTTCCCGTCCGCACGGATACCCCGCCCAATATCCCGAAGACCTCCCGGACGCCCTCCCACGCCGGGGCCCCCTGTCCGGGCTCGCAGCCGGCCTCAGTCACTCGGCCACCCCGCTTCTTCTGGTGCTGGCCGTCGACTTACCCAATGTTCCTAGTGACCTCTTTCATACGCTCTATCAGCACTGGATAGCGCATCCAGAGGCCGACATCGTGTATCCGGCCATTCCGGGCGGCGATCGACAGCCACTGGCTGCCCTGTGGCACCAGCGGGCGCTGCCGGTGCTTCAAAAGGCGCTCGCTTTGTCGTCAAGCCCACGGATCATGGCCATCATCGACCAGATGCGATCAGAGGAAGTCCCCGTGGGTGAACCGGCGTGGCTTATGAACCTGAATACCCCCGACGACCTCCGCCGCTGGCGGCAAAGCGAGGACAGAGGATGAGAGTGCTTCATTTTGCCGGGCCATCGGGCAGCGGAAAAACGCGGCTCATTGAGGCGCTAATCCCACTCTTGCCGGTGGTGCAAGTCATCAAGTGGACCCATCATGCCTTGCCGAGCGACCCGCCGCAATCGGATACCGGGCGCTTTGCTAAGCTCGGCCCGGCGACGCTGCTCGCAGCTCCCAATGGGATTGTAGACAGGCGCCCGCCGTCTTCGCGGGAAAGCGTATACCAGACAGCAGCCGCTCAATGGCATGCCCAAGCGCTGGTCATTGTGGAGGGGGACAAAGGATCCCCGAGGCCTAAGATATGGATCGGCAGAGACCTCCCTCCGGTGGTTCTCTCAGTGGGGGGAGTCATCGGCCCCCAACGGCCTCCCGGATCAATCCCGTGGTTTGATTCCCCCGTTCCACTGCCCCCCGACAGCATCCAGCAGATCGCGGCTCATCTCGCCCAAGAATGGATGCGGTATAGTTATGAGGTACGAGGAGGTCAAGCACAATGAGCCGGTATATTGCCGTCGACGATGCACGCACTCAGATTCTGAAGATCATTGAGGGTGCCCCAACCGGTCAGGAACGGGTGCCCTTGGCGAAAGCCCTGGGCCGTACGTTGGCGGAACCCATCAGGGCGCCCCAAGAATGGCCGCCGTTCGCCCGGGCGGCGATGGATGGCTTTGCCTTCCGCGCTGAGGATACGCCCGGGACACTGCACGTCATCGGCACCCTCTATGCGGGTGATGTATGGGACCAACCGCTTAAGCCCGGCGAGGCGATTCGCATCATGACGGGAGCTCCCGTACCGCCGGGAGCGAATACGGTGCTGGAGCAAGAACGCGTGACAGACGGCCCCGCCATTGCTGTGCTGGACCGCATTCGACCTCACCGCAACATTATGCCGCAGGGGCATGAATATCGCGAGGGTGATGCCGTGCTCCCGCAGGGGAGCGTCCTTTCCCCGTTGGCTCTGGGTCAATTGGCAGCGTTCGGCCTGGCCGAGGTGTCTACTGCCGTTCCGCCGCGCGTGCTCATTCTGACCACGGGCGACGAGGTGCAGTCGGGGGGAAAGCCGTTGAAGCCAGGCCGCATTTATGACGCCACAGGCCCCCTCTTGGCGGCCCTCTTGACGGAAATGGGCGCACGCCCCAGTCATTGGCACGTGCCTGACCAGCCCAAACGGCTGTTGGGAGCCTTTGACAAGGCCCGCTCGGGCCATTTTCGGCTCATCATCACCACCGGCGGAGTGTCCGTCGGACAGCGTGACTATCTCCCTGAACTCCTGGAACGGCACTTTGACCGACTTTTTTGGCGCGTGGACATGCACCCCGGGAAAGCCACCGCGGCAGCCGTCCTCGACAAGCATACGCCGATTGTAGCGCTGTCCGGAAACCCCGGCGCCAGCTTGACAGCCTGGTACCTCCTCGTGGCGCCGCTGGCCGCCGCGTTGACTGGCCGTTCCTATGCGCTCCGCGCCATTCACGGGCGCCTGTTGCACCCCTATCCAAAATCCACGCGCGAAACGCGGTATTTGAAGGCCCGCTTTCAGTTCCTTAAGGACGGAATCGGCTTTGAGGTCATTGACAATCAATCGTCCGACGCGCTGCGGTCCTTCGCGGAGGCCGATGGTCTCGTGGTCATTCCCCATGGGAGCCCGCCACAGGAAGCGGGGCAAGTGCTGGAGGGGCTATGGCTGCCCCGGTAGGATTTCCGACCAGGCCTTCTGGTCAAATCCAATATAGATCTGCCCATCGCGCACCACGATGGGTCGCTTGAGCAGCCGAGGCTCCTCCGCCATGAGCGGAAGCCAGTCCTCCGGCGCCGCGACCCGCTCCTGATATTCTTTGTATTTCGGGCTCTTTTTGGAGAGCAGCGGCTCGATGCCGCCCGCCAAGGCCGCCAATTCCTTGATTTCTTCGATTGTTAAGGGATCCAGGATCAAATCCCGCTCCACATCCACTTGAGCCGCACCTTGGGCGAGCCACGCTCGCGCACGATTGGCGGTGGTTCAGCGCTTGTATCCGTAAAAAGCGGTCACTTGCGTCCTCCTTGCTTGCGTTCGCACTGACGGCAGGTTCCATAGAACTTCAGCTCGTGGTCGACCACCCGAAACCCTCGCTCACGCAGAACCCGCTCTTCCAGCTGCTCCAGCAAATCCTCCTGAAATTCCTCAACCCGCCCACAGCGCAGGCAGACCATATGATGATGACGATGCACGTTGGTCGTTTCCAAATTGATTTCATATCGCGCACGGCCGTCGTTGAAGTGGATCTGCTGCAAGATTTCCAGCTGGGTCAACAGTTCCAGCGTTCGGTAGACCGTAGCCATGCCGATGTCGCGAAACTCCTGCTTCACCAGTTGATAGACTTCTTCCGCCGAAAGATGCTCCCCCGGCCGTGCCATAAAGATTTTTATGATCAATTCGCGTTGCGGGGTCAGCCGCTTCGCGCCTTCTTCCAATCGTCGATAGACAGAGGATAGTTGCGCCATGTCAACCACCTTTGAGAGGTTTAGTCATTCATTGGAGCATGGCTGGCGCGTCGAATCCTGCGTCCATTTGCCATACACGACCGATAGACTACAACCATTGTAATGGCGGAAGTGGATGGGATCAAAAAAAAAGCGGCCCCGGAATGGCGACCGCTTTTGCACCTAAGACTGAATGGCCCGGTACAGCACCTCGACCCCCAACGGCAGCGCGCGTTCGTTAATCAGGAAATGGGGCGAGTGATGCGGCGGGGAACCGCCGTCCTCTTGGCCGCAGCCAAGAAACAGGAAGGCTCCCGGCTTGTGCTGCAGATAATAGGCGAAGTCCTCGCCGCCCATGGATGGTTCGGGCGTGTTGACCTCGACCAGCCCCCTGAGCTTTTCCGCCCAAGCGCCAGCCTCCCGCTCGTGGTTGATGACCACCGGATAGCCTTTCTCATACTCCACCTCGGCCGAGGCGTCATAGAGCGCGGCCGTCCGCTCGGCAATGCGGCGAATCTCGGTCTCAATCAGCGCCTGAGTCTCGGGGGAAAACGTGCGTACTGTGCCCGTGACTTCCGCCGTCTCGGCGATGATGTTGAAAATGTGGCCGCCCCGAATCGTGCCCGCGGTCACCACCGCCGGCTCGAAGGCCCGCACCCGGCGGGACACAATGGTCTGAAGGTTGACGACAGTCTGAGCGGCAATCAAGACCGCATCCTTGGTCGATTCCGGCTGGGAGCCGTGTCCTCCGACACCTTTGATGCGAATGGTGAACTGGTCGGCATTCGCCATCATTGGCCCGGCCTTAAGGCCCACCGTTCCCACTGGATCCTCCGCCCACAAATGGAGCCCATAGACCTCATCAATGCCCTCCAAGGCACCGCCGTCGATAAGCGTCAGCGCCCCGCCGGGAGGCCGCTCTTCAGCCGCCTGAAACATGATCCGCACCGTACCGCCGAATTTTTTCTCGGCAACGAGGCGATCGGCCAAAGCGAGCACAATCGCCATGTGACCGTCGTGTCCGCATGCGTGCATCACCCCGGCATGCTCCGACGAGAACGGGAGGCCGGTTTCTTCCGGAAGCGGCAATCCGTCAATGTCGGCGCGGATGGCGATATGCTTTCCGGGTCCCTCGCCCGGAATGTCCGCAATAATCCCTGTCTCCCCGATGCGCTGCGGCTTGAGCCCCAGTTTTTCCAGATGCGCCCATAAATAGGCGTGTGTTTTATGTTCCTGGAATCCCGTTTCAGGAATGCGGTGCAAATCGCGCCGATACTGCACCACGTTCTGTTCCCAATCCATCTCCGTCTCTCTCCTCTATCGTGCGTGCGATTGTTTAAATAATGCGGTGTCCCAGCGCTGACGCAATCAAATTGGCGGCCAATTCTCCTGTCCGGTTGTGCTCATCAAGAATCGGGTTCACCTCGACCATTTCGAGCGACGTCAAAATGTCGGCTTCTGCCAGCAATTCCAACGCCAAATGCGCTTCGCGGTCAGTCAGGCCTCCGCTGTAGGGCGTCCCCGAGCCCGGTGCGTAGAGCGGATCCAAGGCGTCGATATCAAAGCTCAAATGAACCCCATCGGTGCCTTGGCTGACAATGTCCATTGCGCGCGCCATCACTTCCCGCATGCCATAGCGATCCACCTCATGCATTGAGAAGACGGTGGCCTGGCTTTGGCGCAGGGCTTCCGCCTCCTCCGGATCCAAGGTGCGGACACCCACGTAGACAATTTTTGCCTCGTTTAGGAAGTGTCCCTTGAATGGCAGGGCCAATTCACTGGTGCCACGGCCCGCCGCCACAGCCACCGGCATTCCGTGGATGTTGCCAGAGGGCGACGAGGCTTCCGTGTTGAAATCGCCATGCGCATCAAACCACAAAAGGCCTGTTTTGGGCTTGGCCCGCAAGAGTCCGGCGATGGTTCCCATGGCAATGGAATGGTCGCCGCCCAATACCACGGGATACTGCCCTTCATTCACGGCCTTTTCGACGGTGCGAGCCAAGACGCGATTTACTTTGACGATTTCATCGAGGTACTTCAAATGCGGATCTCTTGGCATTCGGCTTTCGGGCACCGGCACCGGCAGGTTGCCCAAGTCATTGACCACGTGTCCAGCCTGCCTCAGTTTCTCGTGCAGCCCAGCGTACCGGATGGCGCTGGGGCCCATGTCGACGCCGCGGCGATCCGCGCCGTAATCCAAGGGCACGCCAATAATGCTGATGTTTTTCGGTGTCATAACGCACTCCTTTCCGGTTCTGACACCATTATAACCGGAAGTGACAGTGATATTGCCCTGGGGTCAATCGCGCACCAAGAGATCGGTCGGCGGCGGAGCCTCGAGGAGTTCGGCCGGCCAGCGTCCCTTGACCAGCCACCGCTCCGTGCCAATAAAAATGTACCATGTCAGGTCCTCTTCATACGTGGGATTCAGGAGCTTTTGTTCTTCGCGTCCATTGGTGATGAAGCCCACTTCCACATTGATGGCGGGCATCTTGGCGTAGCGCAGCACGTATTGATTGATGCGTTTCACGCCCCGTGAGGTTCCCGTGAAATACTGAAGCTCCTGCTGCACATCGCTGGCCAAGTGATAGCTCGCCGCCCCTTCCCAATAGAAGGTTTGCGGGCCATGATAGCTGGACGCTCCCGAGTTGCAGTGAATGTCAATCAAAATGTCGGCCTTGTGCTGGTTGATCCATGTCAGGCGCTGCTGCACACGGTACTTGCGGTTGCTGGCAATCTGGGATGGTTTGGACCAGGTCATCAACACGTGGGCGCCCGCCAACTGAAACCATTTGCGGAGTTTCAACGCAATGGCCAGATTCAATTCAGCCTCGGTGACCTGCCGGCCGCGTGCCCCGGGATCATATCCCCCATGGCCGGGATCAATGATCACCGTGCGCCCCCGCAAGAGATCGCCGACCATAGGCGGCAGTCCTTGCCCTTGCGGCTTCGTCGCCTGACCGCCGGCCCGGCCAGACAATATGAATCCGCCCATCAACAGCGCCACTGCAAAAATGGCCAACAACCGCCCCCACCAGGCACCCCTCTGGACCATACGCATCCCCCTTTGTCCTATTTGAGGGGTATTCCGCCGACAGTCAGATCATGCCGGAAGCGCTAACGATCCTGAAGCCACGCTCTCATGGCGGCATCCAGCTGGTCCTGCTGGTTGATGTCGGGGCGCATACGCTGCAGGGCGCGGAGGTGGCGAAGGGCGGCGCCCAGTTCGGGACCTTGAAGACCCCAGCGGGTCATGAGGTCATGAGCCGTGAGTGCGAGCGGTTCAAGCGGCGTCGGAGTCCGTCCGAAAGCCTCAGCCAACTCGGCAAAAATCCAACGATGGCGCTCATCCCAATCGGCGGCACGGTCCATCCAGCGGTCCGCATCGGGGACTGGGCTTACTCGCGCCACCTCGTCGATGGCTTGCCTTTCAAGGCGCTGGAGCGGCCATTGCCGGGCCCATTCGCCCAGAAATTCGATCCGGTCGTAGGAGAGATACGCCAAGGCGAGAAGACGCGCTGCTCTATGGCGAGGCGGACGTAAAAAGAGCGTGCTGGAGCCTCCCGTGCGCGGCAAAGGCCATTCGAGCGCCCATGCCAAACCTGCCTCGCACCACCAAGACCACCGCTCCATGGGCGCCTCGAGGAACCCGTAAAATTCCGCCAGCCGCCTCTCTCGACTCACCAGACGGGTGAGGGTCACTTCATCGCGCGCGGCTCCCGCCGTTTCGGGCTCCACGAACGCCCCAAACCGGCCGCGAAACCGCGCCAGGCGGAGAATCCGAAGGGGATCTTCGCGAAAGCGCTCGGTCGGGTCGCCAACCGCCCGCAAGCACCGCGCCGCCAGGTCCAACAAGGCTAGGTCGCTCTCCGCCACCACGCGCTCCCCGTCCACAGCGATCGCATTGACGGTAAAGTCTCGGCGCCCCAAATCCTCTTTAATCCCCGCGATGGGCTCGACCCGGCCGGGGTGGCGCGCATCGTCATAGCCACCCTCCTTGCGCATCGTCGTGACTTCGACCCGGGGTCCAAAATCAAACGTGCCGAATCGCTCGCCGGGATGCACCCGACGGCGCAAGTTGCGGAGGTCTTGCGGCGGGAGGTTGGCTGCCAAGTCCCAATCCACATCGCCGGACTGAAATCGGTCTCGATCCCAGACCCAGTCGCGGATGGCTCCACCCACCACATAGGCTTCCCCACCCGCGCGGCGAATGACCGCCATGGCATCTCGGACGGCGGGGGGCAACGGCATTTGCCGGATTTGGGCCTTCAAAATCTCAATGTCGTTCACGTCATTCGCCCCGCCCATTACTGTCAAATTGCATTTTACTTATGATACATTTTAATTAGGAGGGATGCCCGTGGTCGGAGATAAAATCCGCGACTTGCGCAAAAAACTTGGCTTGACTCAGGAACAGTTGGCCGGCCACGAACTAACTAAGAGCTATGTCAGCCAGGTTGAACTGGGACGGATCCGACCCTCCCGCAAAGCCCTCAAGATTATGGCGGATCGGCTCGGAAAACCATTAGGCTACTTCCTCGACAATGATGACGATCTACGCACAGTGGACGTGCTGCTCAAGGCCTCGGAGGCTTTGTGGAGCAGCGGTCGTCTGGAGGAAGCGGCCGTTGGTCTGCGCGAAGCCCGATTGTTGGCCGAACGCATGGGGCGCGACGACATTCTGGCCAAAATCCAAGCCACCTCCGGGCAGTTGGAGCTGAGCCGCGGCCATTACGCAGCAGCGGAACAACTTCTGAAGGACGCGTTGGGCGCACTGCACGTCTCCGAGTCTCCCGTCCAGGTGGTGGAGACCGCCTCCGCCTTGGGGCGCGCCACCTCCCATGCCGGCCGGTTCCACGACGCTGTCGCCTATTTCCACCAGAGTGTGGACGTGGCGCGCACCTTGACCGATCACCAGCAGGTAGCGGCGATGGCACTCGAAACCTTTGGCGACTTCTGTGCCGGGCTGGAACAGTGGGTGTCGGCAAAGGACCTTTACGACGAGGCTCGCCGTCTCGCAGGCACCGACCCCAAACGGGCAGTCGAGTTGGATTTGCGCCGAATACGCGCGGGCATCGCATTGGGACACCTGGAAGAGGCCGGGATTCTCATGACCAACACGCAGCCACGGTTAGGAGGTCTCCCCCATTCCGGACTTCGTGCCCGCCTCAGTCTTGACGCCGCCGAAAGCTGCCTCAAGCTGAAGCGCTGGGAAGACGCGGATGGGCTGGTGCAGGAGAGCCTCTCCTATTTTCAGGATCATCCCGCTGACCCATCCGATGTGGCCCTTGCGCTGCAACTGGGGTTGCAGTCCGCGCGCCAAGCGCATAATCCAGTGTGGGGCCGTCGGTATCAGGAGCTCGCCTTAGCAGCTCCCGACAGCGCGCTGCTGAATCCTGTCAAGGCGGACGCCTATCGCCTCCGCGCCACGTATGCCGCCACGGCCCACGATGCACTCCATGACCTCGCCGCGGCGGTGCAACACGACCCGGACAATGCCGCCCTCGCGCTCGAATATCAGGTCATGGCCGCCAAATCGGGGCAACCCGGCGCACTGGAAGACCTCTGGAACCTGGTGCGGTCCGACAAGATCCAAGTCCCGCTATCCTGACACCATCCCGTCGAAAGCCCACAAAAAAAGCCCCTTGCGGGGCTAATCTCGTTAACGCTTGGAGAATTGGGGCGCCTTGCGGGCTTTCTTCAACCCGTACTTGCGACGCTCCTTCACTCGCGCGTCACGGGTCAAAAACCCACGCTGCTTCAACGGCGTCCGGAAGTTGGGGTCAACTCCCAAGAGCGCCCGGGCAATGCCGTGGCGAACCGCACCAGCTTGACCTGCCATGCCGCCCCCTTCGACGCGCACCAGCACATCGAAGCGACCTTCAACATCAGCCGTCTTCAGCGGGCTCAAAATCGCCGTCCGAAGCGTCAACACGGAAAAGTAATCTTCAAACTCGCGGCCATTGATCACAATGCGGCCGGTGCCGGGAACCAACCGAACCCGGGCCACAGCGTTCTTGCGACGACCGGTACCCCAGAACTGCGCTACTGCCATTAGCCAATAACCTCCCATGCTTCCGGTAGTTGGGCTGAATGCGGGTGCTCAGATCCGCGGTACACCTTAAGCTTCTTGAACATTGCGCGACCCAAACGGTTGTGCGGCAACATGCCTCGCACCGCTTTCTCAACAGCAAACTCCGGCTTTTTAGCCATCAACTGGCGATACACGGTACGCTTCAGGCCACCTTCGTACCCCGAATGACGGAAATAAATCTTTTGGTCAAGCTTCCGACCGGTCAACACGGCTTTATCCGCATTCACGATGATTACATAATCACCGGTATCAATATGCGGCGTATAAATCGGCTTGTGTTTTCCACGAAGAAGCATGGCCGCCGCCGTGGCTACTCGGCCCAAAGGCAATCCCGCCGCGTCAATAACATACCACTTGCGTGTCACCTCAGCAGGACGAGCCATATACGTGGACATGCGTGAATTTCCCTCCCAAAATAACGTGTCGGCCACTCTTCCGACAACCAAACATAAACATTCTAGCGGTTTCAGCCAAGCGTGTCAAGAATAGGATAGATCCCAACCCATCCCTCCACTACATGGCGTCCAACTCCCAGTGGCTCATCTTAACATGTCCATAGAAGTCCAGCCAACGGGAAAACGAAATGTGACACTTCCGGCAGGTACGAAATGGCCGCCCCTCAAAGGTTTGAGCGGCATATGACTCGTCGTCGGGCGACACCAAAGCCCCATTGACGCCAATTTTCAAGAGCGCCAAGCCGCGCATGTAAACCGCGTCCTCATAGCCGCAGGCGTCGGTCACGGCAAGTTCCAAGTAGGATTCGTCCTCGTCATAGACCTGATACCATGCTTGGTAGGGAGGGTACTGCTGGCGGGTCCACTCGACCGACAGGTGGTGATGGACCATTTCAGCCAAACTGGGACTGGTTAAGGTGGACTCCACAATGCTGTTGACAAACCGGCGCAAGTAATAGGTCATCAGTTGGTTCTTCATAATGGCCTCCTCCGTTACTATCGATTCGTCATCTGGGCCCTTGGAGCGTCCCTATCCACCTCCTTTTTCCCTATTGTATAACCCGGACACTTTTTTGGTGTAAAGAAGTGGCCCGTGAATGGTTGTCAAAACTCGCCTAGAAAGCAAAAAATCGGTATGATCAGCCTATGGAAAAAGCAATTCCCCCAGCACTCTCATGGCTTGATCAATGGCTCTCCCGCAGTTGGACCACGGCGCCCGCGGACTATCAGTGGCTGTTGCTGCAAACGCTGGCCACGGCGGCATCGCGACGCGCCTGGATTGAATCTTGGCCGTCAGTGGCTGATGGCCTCGTCATCGACTTGGGCTGCGGCCCCGGCATCATGGCCCAGGAAATCGCTGCCTTGAAGAGCTGTCGCGTGGTGGGATATGACCGGGATGCGGTTATTTTGGACATGGCGCAGAGCTTGAATCACTTGTTGGACCAAGGAGCCGCCGTCCGCTTTCGGGTTGCAGACGTGTTGGAGGAAGAAGGAAACGGAGAAGCCAACGCGGTTGTCTCGCGTTTCGTGACGCAGTACATCCCTGACCTGAGCCGGTTCTTTCGGCAAGTGAAAACGCATGTGGCGCCGGGCGGATTTGTCGCCATTGAGGATGTGGACGACGGTTACCTGATTGAGTACCCGGAACCGCCTTCCGCATGGAAAGCAGCAGTGGGAGCCTTCCAGCGATATCAGCAGGGCCCTGGAGGCGATCGCTTCGTGGGTCGCAAGCTGGCCGAGGCTGGCGTCCAGGCTGGCCTCCGCCTCGTCGGCGTCGCCCTCAATCCATCCGTATATGCAGGCCAGATGGAGATGCAGGACGTCACGGTGCAATTCGACATCGAGCGCATTGACCGCGTGGTGCCGCAAATGATTCAACAAGGGCTCATCACGGAACAAGCTTGGATTCTCGCCAAGTCCGAATACCGTGCCAGCTTTCCACACTTCAGCTACGTTTCCAGCGCCACTATGCGCCTCTTATTTCTTGTGCCCTGAGGCAAGCGTGGTCGGCTGATCCACCCATTGATGCCACTGGTCGTCATCCGTGATGTTGGGTTCCGTCAGCATCGCCAATTGATCCGGCGTGACCGGCACCGGCAAGACATTGCTGAGCCGTGCGACCGCCCCCACAAACCCAAGCGGCAAATGCATTTTCGGCGGATGCGGGCGCCCGGCTTGCGCGCCCATGAAGTCAAACAATTGATTGAGGGTGTATCGGTCCGGGCCGCCAATTTCCATGGTCTTTCCCGCAGTGCCGGAGTCTTCCAGCAGAGCGCAGATAAGCGCCGCCACGTCCCCCCGATAAACCGGTTGGAACAGTGTGTTGCCATCGCCCGGGACCGGCACCATGGGAAGCTTGGCGAGACTGCCGAGCATGTCGAAGAACGGCGCGTGTCCCCCAAAGATCAGGGATGGCCGAAGAATGGTCGCCTTGAGATGCGAGGTGGCCCGCACCAACTGCTCGGCCTCCCATTTGGTGCGATGATATTGGGAGACGGCTCGGGGCCGGGTTCCTAGGGCGGACATCTGGATGAGGCGCGGGATCCCCAGCGTGTTCATGGCGGCCAGCACCCGCTGGGTGCTGCCCACATGCATGGCTTCAAAGGTCACCTTTTGAGCTGGAATTTCACGGATAATGCCGATTAGGTGGATCACCGCATCCGCGCCGCGGAACGGTTCCACCAAATCCATGTCACGAATGTCGCCCAATGCCCAGCGTACGCCGGCCGGTGCCGATTTGTCCGCGTGCCGCGCAATGCCCTTGACCCCATGGCCAGCCTCAGTCAACGCCCGTAGGACAGTTGACCCAACATATCCACTGGCCCCCGTCACCACTATATTCACTTTTTCCACCCCCATTGTATTGTGGCATAGGGACAACACGGGTGGAAAGTCTGCAGTATTGTTGCAGAAGATCCCGGCGCCTGGCACGAGGGCTCTTGGACGTGCAAAAAGCCCCCCAAAACGGGAGGCTCACGTTTCATTCCATCATCAGCAACGTCGGACTAGGATTGCGCCGCCCCGTTTTCCTGTTCGGCACCTTCGGCGACGCGTTCCAACAACCGCAGCAAGAGTTCCAGTTCGTCCGCTTCCAGGGGTTTCAGCAAATCGCGCATCTGCTGGTGCCGCTCATCCTGCAAACGCTTCATGCGTTCACGGCCTTCCTCACTCAGGTCCACCCAAACCACCCGGCGATCTTCGCGGGAACGCGTCCGTTCCACCACCCCTTGGTTGACTAGACGATCGATGATGCCGGTCGCCCCGGCGAGGGAAATGCTCAGATTCTCAGCAATGGCCCCCATGGCCATCGGGCCCTGATGAAACAGCATGCGCAAGACCGCGAATTGGCCAAATGTCAACGTATCATCCGGCATGCGGCGCCGCGACAACCGCCCAATTCGCGAAAAGATGGCATCCAAACGATCGATGGCTTCGTCACGCTGGGGCATGCGTTACCCTCCAGTAATTTCTTCAATATAGGCTGAATCAGCTTCGGAACAGGGATTCCACTTTTTGCGGACTCTTTCCCCCTATCATATCCAAGAACATGTAGGATGGTCCACCTCTTGCATCGAGTCCACTCCGTGGAACTTCGGCAATTCCCAATATGCTGGGGGAATCGCAGATCCCGCAATCCCCCCATTCGTTCGCGCCCCGGGGAACGGAACACTCCGCCCAAAAAGCACACTCTAGAGGTGTTCGAGCCCGTCCCTGAAAATATGTCCGTACTAAACTACCATCATGAAAAATATTTTTTATCCTACGAACGGTCGATTAGGGCCCGGGCAAAGAACAGCAGATTGGCGGGCCGCTCCGCGACGCGTCGCACGTAATAGGCGTACCAGTCCTGCCCATAGGGGACGTAGACTCGCGTGCGGTATCCCTCCTTGGCCAAGCCTTCCAAGAGCGAGAATTTCACACCGTAGAGCATCTGAAACTCAAAGCGGTCGTGTGCCACATTCTCGTCGTGAATGTACTTCAGGATGCGGCCGATGAGCTGCTCATCATGCGTTCCGATAGCCGTATAATTGCCAAGCTTCAAGGACTCCTGCACCAGGCGCAGGTAATTTTCATCCACGTCCGCCTTGCTGGGGAACGCCACCGAGACTGGCTCCATGTAGGCGCCTTTGACAATGCGAAAGTTCTTGGGTGGAACCGAGAGCCGTCGAAGGTCCTCCAAGGTGCGGTACAGATAGGCCTGCAACACCACGCCCACATGGCCCGGATAGGCCTCATAAGCCTCCTCCAGCAGCTTCAGCGTCACATCGGTGTAGGGACTGTCCTCCATGTCGATGCGGACAAAGTTATCGGTCTCAGCGGCCCGACCGACAATTTCGAGGAGATGCTTGCGGCCGAGCTCCTCGTTCAACGCCAGCCCCATCATCGTGAGTTTCAAGGACACATTGGAGTTCACACCGGATTGATGGATCGCATCCAACATCGCCAAATAGCTGTCTTTCGCGTCCACCGCCTCAGACTCGTTGCGCACCGATTCCCCCAGATGGTCCAATGTGACCATGACGCCCCGGCCATTAATCTCCCGAATCCGCTCAATCGCTTCCGGGAGGGTGCTCCCAGCGACAAATCGAGCTGCTCCCATCTGCATGCCATAGCGCTTGACCATTCCTTGAACCATCGGGTTTCCCCCG
>JAKADO010000004.1 GCA_021820485.1 Bacillota bacterium | reverse complement strand
GGCCAAATTTACGACGAAAGGAAGCTGATGCCACACTAAGGGGACCGACAACCGATTTGCCATTTACTACCACCTCCTTTCTGGACGGTTTAGTTCAGCGTGGCTTTTCCCGGCTGTCCCTTGAGAAAAATGGATCTTGACATTTAACCGCGGGACTTATCCGACTGTCGTGACGGCCCTATTATACTGCGTTCCAAGAGCAGTTGCCGAAGTTCCCGCAGGTTCTAGCGTATCGCCAGCCATTGGGACAGCAGACCGACGAACAGGGAGCCGAACACGGCCAGCCCCAGATTGCGCGTTCGCCAGCTAATGGCCGCGGCGGCGATGAGGGAGGCAACCGCGGCTGGGGAGAGACGGCCTACATCCGTCACCAGCAAGGTGGCAAAGGCGGCGGGGGCGACATATATGAGCCAATTTACCACAGCCGGGGGAATGCCGATTTGCCGCGCCAGTATCCAAGGCACGCTTCTTTGTGTGTAACCAACTGCCGCGAGACCAAGAAGCCAAAGCCAGGGCATGGTCAAGCCTCCCTCAGTTTCTGCCGAAACCACCAACCCGCCGTGGCACCGAGTAGTATAGGCACCAGAAAGTAGGCTTCCGGCCAATGCATGAAACGACCCAAGAGCGCGAGTCCGATGGCCGTGGCCGCCGCGGCCAGGTCCGGTCGGGAGTTTAGGCGTGGAATGAGGAGTGCGACGAAGAGGGCTGGCAGCGCTAGTCCAAAGGCGACAAGCCATCGCGTCGGGGCAAGATGGGCACCGAGGGCACCCGCCAGCGTGGCCAATATCCATCCGGCGTAGAGAGAGACGCCGATGATGCTGAATTCTCGAGGGGAGATCGAGGGATCCAATCCGACGGCATACAACTCATCCGTCAACAGGCCGCTCAGAAGCCACCGATGCCACGGCCTCCAATCCCTGCGGGCCGCCTCGAGATGGGGGCCGTACAGCATATGACGCAGGTTTATCGCTAAGCCGATGCTGATGACCAGGGGAAACGAGGGGTTCAGGATGATGAGCCCCAACATCGTGGACTGCAATGCTCCGGAGTAGATGAAGACAGAGAATCCCACAATGATTCCCATGCTAAGATGAAGCGCGGTGGCGAGGGCGCCGAACGCCATGGCTGCTGGAACATAGCCCAAGAGAACTGCCAAAAGAAGTCGTTTCATGGTGAGCCCCTTCGCTATGGCTGACTGGATAAAATGCCCCCTATGAGTCCATAGGCTTGGGCTACGCCGGACAGCACCGGCGGGGAGCCGAATCCGGGATTCCATGGATGATACAATTCGTCCGTGACCACCATGACGGCTGCAACGTGGACGCCCAAAATCTCGCCGATATGGAAGTAGCACGAGGTCTCCATATCCACCAAATGGCAGCCAATGGAGTGAAAATGATCAATTTTGCGGGGTGTTTCCCGATAGATGGCGTCGGTGGTCCAGAGCGATGCGGGCCCCACCGCGCCACGCAAGCGGGCAGCCAATTGGGGACTCGCCTCGGCCCACCCGGAACGGCCGTATTGGGCGGAGGTGCCTTCGTCGCTCCAAGCCCTTGCGATCCAGGCGACATCGCCTAACGACCAATGTGGGTCAAGACTGCCGGCATATCCAAGAACCCAAATGCGCTCGGCGCCAAGAGCAGCCAGTTCCTCGAGCAGATTGGCGGCTGCCGGGGCTCCTACGGGGCCTTTCATCAGCGCCAGCCGGTCATTGCAGAGAATCATGCCGTGAAATCGGGCTGGGGCTTCGCTGAGGCCCCACTGGTCAGCTATGGCGGGCAATTGGCCAAGGTATGATATCACCACGTCGGGACGCACTCCGAACGACTCGGGGGAAACCTGAAGATGAGCCGCGAGGTATCGGATAAACTGGGAGGCGGTAAAGTGCGGATGGTCATTCATGATGGTATCACCTACGGGCTTTTCATCTACCGTATCACGTTTTAGTGGCCATGCACTACCATTTTGGGGAAGGTGGCGGCCTCAGGAAGGAGTTATCGCGCAGCCTTTCGAACTATGGGGACTGGGGGTGGCTGAATGTTGGCAGCATTTCTGCATGGATTTCTCCTGGCGTTGGCCCTGATTCTACCTTTGGGGCCTCAGAACACATTCGTGATGAGCCAAGGTGCGGCGAATGAACGTTACCGTGATGTCGTGCCGGTGGTCATTGTGGCGTCCCTTTCCGATACGATGCTCATCGCTGTGGCGGTGTCGGGCGTCAGTCTGGCATTGCTGGCCCTACCGGTGCTGAAAATTGGGCTGACGATCTTGGGCATCGTGTTCCTTGGATGGATGGGGGTGCAATCGTGGCGGGCGCCGGTGGACCATGGCGAGACCCGCCTCATCGACCCGTCCACAGCGGCATGGCCCTTGCGAAAGCGTGTGCGGTACAGCCTCTCGGTATCGCTGTTGAATCCCCACGCCATCATGGATACCATCGTCGTGATTGGGGGCGGGGCCGCATTGTATTCCCACGAGGGTGAAAAACTGGCCTACGGACTAGCCGCCATACTTGTCTCATGGACTTGGTTTTTCGCACTGTCCTTGACCGGACGAGCCTTTCTCCTATTGCGCAATCGAGCTCGCGCCCTCACGGCACTCAATCGTGGATCGGCGATTATCATGTGGGCAATCGCGGCCAAATATCTGGTTCAGTCGATTCAACTCTGGGTGCCATGAACTAGTAGCCTCCGCCCCATCCGTAGCCCCACTGATTGCCAGCGAAACCATTGCCGTATCCTCCACCGTACCCGTCACTGCCTCCGTAGCCGTAGCCGCCGCTGTACCCGTAGCCACCGCTGTACCCGTCACCGCTGCCGTAGCCATAGCCATAACCGGAGCCGGGAGTGGTTTCAATCACCCAAGTACCGCCGCCGGAGTTGCCGGTAATGCCCGATGGGGGCAAATTGCTGCCGTATGCGGTGTCAACGGTGATTTTGTCCTGGCTGGTGTCGCTGACGGGCTCTGCCAGCAGCTGCCCGTTCTGACTGTAGAGGCCGACACTTTGCAAGGAGGACGGATTCATTTGGGACAAGGGCACTCCGTTGGCTTTGACGTTGCTCATCGTGGTGGCTGCCACGGGCGCCAACGGGGCTAATCCGTTGTTGGTCGTGGGGGCCTCGGTAATCCAGTCGGCGGATGTTTCGATTTGAGCTGCCTGGCTGGGAGTGAGCGTGACGACCTGGTCGATGAGCGGCGTATGTTGTCCCTTGACCATGAGTGTAAGACGCCATTGATCGGTGCCGCTGGGAGCGATTTTCGCCGTGACGGTGGCGCCGGTGGGGATGGTGGCAGACTGCACGGCGGCGCTTGGCAACTTCTCCCAGAATACGGTGGTTTGGGCCTGACCCTGACTGTTTGGCGTGGTGATGGTGCCAACTTGAATGAGTTGATTGGTCTGCATGCCGCCCAGACCTATCCACTCGGCCACGGAACTGTTCGGGTCCGAAGCGGTGGTCTGAAATGACGGGGCCGTCCAAGTGGCTTGCACGCTGCGCTCATTTTGACCGTTTTGCACGATTCCGGCCCAGTTGAACGAATTGGCGCTGGAAGAGGAGGAGCCGACGGCCGGGGTTCCGTTGCTGTCCACGCCGGTGCCTGGAGAACCAGAACTGCCGCTGGAGAGGCCGGTCAGTGGGAACGTTTTCCCTGGAGACCATTGCGCCGTGTGAGCGTTTACCGCGATGCCAGTCTGGTTAATTGAGCGGTAAGCCCGCAATAGTTGGGGCAGGGATCGGGCTGCCCCAAAAGCTGAGATGCCCAGGGCGGCCATGCTCAAAATGCTCAGAATGGTGGTTGTGCGCGCCATGTTCTCACGTCCTTCAACCCTTTTGTCTTGATTTAATCTCCAAAATGTTTCTAAACCGTTACAAATCGCCAACTTTTTGCTGAAGCCCGAGTCTCCCTCACGAGCAGGAGAAGAAGGGGCTTAGATCGAAATGAAACAGAACGCTGTTCGAATGGGAGGCCATCGTTAACGTTGAAATTTTTGCACTGCGCTGACTTGCACATAGATAGTCCGCTATTAGGACTCGCTGACCGTCCTGGGGCGCCCGCACAAAGCCTGCGGTTGGCGACGCGAAGGGCCTTGGAAAACCTTGTGGCGTTGGCCATTCGTGAAAAGGTCCAATTTGTCGTCATTGCTGGAGACGTGTTTGATGGCGATTGGCCCGACTACACAACTGGGCTTTTTTTCAATGCGCGCATGGCCGACCTTCAGGCGGCGGGGATCCGCGTGTATATGGTCAGCGGAAATCACGACGCGGCGAGCCATATTACCCGCCATCTGGCGCTTCCCGAGAACGTCGTTCGGTTTTCCGTAGACCGCGCCGAAACATACCGCATTGACGAGTTCGAAGTGGCAATTCATGGACAAGGGTTCAAAGAGCGCGAGGTGCGGGACAATCTCGTGCCGGGCTATCCCGAACCCCTGCCTGGTTACTTTAACATTGGTGTACTGCATACCTCGGTGGACGGATTGGGCGGGCACGAGACTTATGCGCCCTGCCGGCTGGAGGAACTGGTTCAAAAAGGATATGACTATTGGGCTTTGGGACATATCCACAAGCGTCAAATCCTTCACGAACATCCCGTTGTGGCATACGCAGGGAATCTTCAGGGCCGCCATGCACGCGAAACGGGGGAAAAAGGCTGCCTCTTGGTGTCCGTCGACGGGGAACGTGTGGCGGTCGAATTTAGGGCCCTAGATGTGTTGCGGTGGTACGTCTGTTCGGTCGATTTGACGGGGGCGGACGCGATCGAGGAGGTGGCGGCGCGCGTGTCGGACCAGGTGGGGGCCTTGGCAGAGAGGGACCTGGCCATGCCGCTTGCCGTTCGCATTGTGTTGACGGGACGGACGCCGCTCTATGGATCCATGCTGGCCGATCCGGAGTACACGCGGAGCGAAGTCGAAAACGCGGCTGCGCTGTGCGCGCCGGGCAGGATTTGGGTTGAGCAGGTTAAGGTGGATGCGGTTCCGTTGAGCGTGTCTGCCGAGCATCCGACGCACCATGACGCCTTGGCCGCTCTGGTCAACACGGTACAGGAACTGGCGGAGGACGAGGAGTTTTTGAGAGCCTTTGCGGAGGATGCGGAGCGCGTGCTGCGCCGCCTCGGCGCCTATGCCAAGCGCGAGGGCACCCTGCACTTCCAGTCACCTGACGATGTGCGACCGCTTCTCAAAGATGCTTTGGCGCTGGTTGGGGCACTGATGGATCAAGGACGGGTGGACGCATGAGAATACAGCGATTTGAGATGACGTCGGTTCTCCACTTCGATGAATTGGCTCTGGATTTTGGCCGGAGCTCGAGCCTTCATATCCTCTACGGCCGCAACGAGGCGGGCAAGAGCACGCTTCTGCGCCTCTTGACGGATGTGTTGTATGGCGGCGCGATCGAAGAGGACATGAAGGACGCGTATACCAGCGCCTCCCGACTCGAGGCGGTATTGACCAACGCGGAGGGTCGGCCTGTCCGCATCGCCCGCAAGAAAAGCCGGAGCCGGCTGGTTTTGGATGCGCAGTCCGACGTGGCCGAGGACGATCTGCGGGCGCAATATCTGGAGGACTACGACAAGGACCGCTTCCGGCTCTTGTTCGGTTTCGATCACCAACGACTGCGGGATGGCGGCCAGAGTCTGCTCCAGTCCGGTGGCGATGCAGGCATTTCCCTGTTTGAGGCAGGTGGCGGAATTCAATATTTGAGTCGGCTTTTGGAGCGCTTGGCGACCGATGCCAATGCGTTGTTGGATCCGCACTTTCGATCCAATGCCAATAAAAAGTTGAACAAAGCCTGGCGATCTTACCAAGAACGGATTCAGACTGCACGGCAACAGAGCCTGAGGGCCGATGAATGGCGCCATAAGCGGGAGGCCGTCGAGCGGTTGGAACGGGAGGCGGCGACCCTCGAGGCCGAGTGGATCCGACTGCAGGCGGAGGTGTCGCGCGTTCGACGCGTTATGCGCGTACGCGGGCCGCTAAAGCGACTGGAGGAATTGCGGGAGGCCCTTCGGGAACAGGGCGGCGCCGTTGTCCTGCCGGCCAATCTGGACGAGCGCATACCCGAGTTGGTTGAGGGGCAGCGTCAGCGTCTTGAGCGTATGAAGGGGCTGCAGGCGGAGTGTGAGAGGTTGAAGCGGCGATTGGCCGACATTCCTCGTGACGAGGGGATTCTTGGATGGGCTGATGAAATTCATGCGCTGGCGGAAGGATTGGCGCAATACCGGGCCTACCAAGCCGAGGATTTGCCGCGCCTCGGGGAGCACATGGCCCTCACTCGGCAAGTCGCCGGTCAGTTGCTGAGGGACGTGGATCCGGGGCTTTCTCTGGATGACATCGATCGGGTGCGCCTGCCGTTCGCCGACGAAGAGGCTGTAGAGGTGCTCTCCCGGCGTCTCGAGGATGCCCGTACTTTGCATCGTGCGGCGACTGAACATCGCCAACAGGCGCTTTGGGAAAAAGCGCGAGCGGCCGAAGAGCTTCAGGCCGTGAATGATGTGGCGGTGGATGCCACGGCTCTAAGACGCCTCGTCAACGAGATTCAGGGTCAAGGGGACGTGGAGCGTGAGATTCGCCAGATCGAGGAGACTCTGCTGCAACATCGGCGGGCGGTGGAGAGCCTGACATCATCGCAGGCAATATGGCACGGAACGTGGAACGAGGCAGTATCCCTGCCGCTTCCTTTGTGGGAAACGGTTAACGGATACGGAGACTCGTGGACTGTTCTGCAGGAGACCCTGCGTGACTGTCAGCGGGAGCGGGAAGCCGCGAAGGAAAAACATCAGGCGTTGGCCCATCAATTGGCTGAAATTGAAGAGTCCGGCGGCGTCCCCATTGAAGAGGACCTTCAGGCATCGCGTGCTCAGCGTGATCGGGGCTGGCGATTGGTGAAGCAGGCATGGCTGGAGAATGGTGCCAGTTCGGAGGATGTTCGGGATTATGCCGGCACGGGAACGCTTGCCGAAGCGTTCGAGGCGGCGGTGCAACGCGCTGACGAAACGGCTGACTGGATGCGGCGGGATGCCCGCGGGTCGGCGCAACGGGCGCTGCTGCGCCGGCAGTTGGAACAGGCTGAACAAAGCATCGCGTTCTGGACCGACCGGCATTTGACCCTTGAGAAAGAGGTTCAGCAATGGCACGAGCGTTGGAGAGCGGAGTGGGTGGCGGCCGGCATCGAGCCAAAAAGCCCATCCGAGATGAAGGACTTTCTGACCAATGTCCATCGACCCTTGCGGGAGCGGGCGGCTCAAATGGAATCGCTCGAGGAGCACCTGAGATATCTCAGCTCGCAGCGTGACGAGTACCGGCGCCGACTGATGGAGGAGGCGAGGACACTCTCCCTCGAGTGGACCGACGGTGACCTGTCGCATCTCTTGGCCTCTGCGCTCCAAGATCTTGAGGTTATCCGGGAGCAGGAGCAGGATCGGGAGCAATTGCGGACCCGGTTGGCCGTCGCCGAGGGCTCGCTGCGTGATGAGACCGCCGCGGTGGAGAGGGCCCAACAGACATTGGCCAGAGTTGAAGAACAGTGGTCCAGCTTGCGATCTCGGCATCCGCTCCTGCCGGAAGCACCAGAAATCGCGGTCCGGTATGTGGCTCGATTGAAGGAGCTCTTCAGCGCTGTGGCGGACATGGAGCGGATTGAATCGGAGATTGCAGCCAAACAGCAGGCGGTCCATCGGTTTGAGGCCCGTGCACGGATGCTCTGCGAACGTTTCGGGGAACGCATGACGGATTTCCCGACGGTGGCCGTCTGGGTGCGCCATGTGCGGGATCGTCTCAGCACGGCTCAAGCCTCTCAGCAAAGCTACGAGAGCTTGGCTCGGGAAGTTGAGGTTCGGGAGGAACAACTGAAGGCTGCTTTAGACGAATGGGAGAATCGGGAGCGCGAGCTGGCGGAATGGCGGTCGGCCTATCATTGTGCGGATGACCAGGGTTTGCTCACGCTGGTGCAGCAGTCAGTCGCGCAGAAGAGGCTGGCTTCGGAAGTTCGGGATCACGAGAATTTGCTTCGCGAGGTGGGCGATGGTCTTTCTCTTGCCGATCTGGAACAAGAAGTCGTGCACCTCAACGCTTCGGTTGGAACGGACGGGCTGGAAGGGCGGCTGGAAGCCCTAGACGCAAAATTGGCGGAGGTTCGGACGCGGGTGGACGACGTTCATCGCCAGCGCATGGAATCCCAGATGGCTTTTCAAGCGCTGAACGGCAACGCGTCGGAAGCCGCAGAGAGTGCCCAAGCGGCAGAGGGTCACTTAGCCGAAGTCGATCGGTACTTCAATGAATATCTTCGGGTGGAATTGGCGCGGCAGGTTTTGGCGCGGGCGGTTGACACGTTTCGCGAACGAAACCAATCCTCGGTGGTATCCCGGGCAGGAGAACTGTTTCGCGAATTGACGGCTGGTCGATACCAAGGCATCGCGGTGGAGCATGATGGGCATGCACCGTATCTGGAGGCGGAATTGGGCGGCGTTCAGAGACGACGGATCGACATGCTGAGCGACGGGACCCGTGACCAGCTGTTTTTTGCCCTGAGACTAGCCTTTGTGGAGCAGCACTTGGCGCAGTCACAGCCGCTCCCCATGATTCTTGACGATATTCTGGTGCATTTTGACGATGAGCGGACCCTGGCCACTCTGAAGGTCTTGCATTCCCTTGCCCAGACGACCCAGATCTTCTATTTCACACATCACCAATCGGTCGTTGATGCGGCAGTGACACTGGGGAGCGGGGTCGCAATCCATCCCTTGGAGACGATGCCTGTTGATCGCGGTTTAACAACCAGGTGACGATGTTTGGCAAATCGCCTAAGTGGTGCAGGTGAATGTCGGGAATAATTCGGGCGGGCCCGAGCGGATCGATGCGGTCGGTCTCCAATCGGCCTTCCCCAATTAAAATTCCGACTCGATCGGTGCGCTGGGCCACCAGAATGTCGTGACTCAAACGGTCCCCGATGTGGGCTAATCCCGGACTGACGTGAGCCATGACACGGGCAGCGGGCTTGGCGGCTCCCACCAGATCGGGGGTTACAACAACCTTGAAGCCATACTCCCAGCCCAGCGCGTCCAGGTATGGCTTCTGGAACCGCAGAAATCCATTGGTGACGACACCGAGGCGGACATCGGCGGCATGCAGTCGTCTCAGGGCTGATTCGGCTCCGGGAAGGATGAGAGCCCGCACTTCGTGGGCAGAGGGTCGGACGGGATCGGGGAGCGGTTCCAATCCCAGTTCACGGGCAATATCCGGCCAATCAAAGGATTCCACCCACTGTCCCTGACGCCACCGACGTTCGCCCTCCAGCCGGAAAGCATTCCAGAGCGCGCGATAATCCGTACCTTGACGCGCTGCCTGCTCTTCCAGCCAGGGACGGAAGTGGAGGCGCCAGTAGGGATTTCGCAAGAGGGTATTGTCGAGGTCAAAGGTGACCCAGGGCTTCACGGAAACTCTCTCCTTTCCACTTAGGAACACTCATAGATCCAGATGCCGTGGGATTGACTCACTCGAACGGTGTCTTGCTGCGTGAGGAATTCCAAGTGAGCTAAGGCTTCGCCAAGCGCGAACCGGAACTGATATCCATCGAGGTTGCGCCGAAACAATTTGGGTGTGAGGTCATAGGCGGAGCTGGGCGACTCACCCAGTATCCCTAAAATGTCGCGATTGCGGCGGTCATGGTGGGCGATGAGTTCATGAATTCTCACGTTGACATCATCCAGCATGGCTTCGTGGGCTGGCAGCCCCTGGGGATGGCCCAGCTTAAGAAGCATCCGGAGGGAGTTCAGGTAGGCGTCAAGCGGATTGGAATGCCCCGCAGGCCACCGGCTCACATTGGGTGTAATGCGCGCCAGCACCTGATCCCCCGTGAAGAGCAAGTTTTGATCCTCTAGGTACACCAGCCCTTGGTGGTCCGTGTGGCCGCCTTGCTCAATCAACTGGAGCCGCAGGGCGCCAATGTTGAGGGTTTGGCCATCGTGGTAACGCTCGATCACCGCCGGCAATGACAAGGTCTGATGAAAGGCATCATCCAGCTTCCGCCAAGACTCCAAGAGGTCGTGAGGAACCCCATGCGCGGTGTAAAAGTTGCGCGCGGTCTCGTCCGTCAGACTTTCCGGCGAGTCCAGGTAATGTTCTGCGGTATCCGCGTCGCCCGCCATCATGGCGACCGGCGCCTCAAAGCGATCGCTGAGCCAATGGGCCAGGCCCAAGTGGTCCGGATGAAAGTGGGTCACGAAGATGAGTCGGACACGGTTGCGGTGCAGTCCCAATTCGGCATCGTAGGCCTGCCATGCAGTTCTGGCGTCGGGAGTGTCCATGCCGGTGTCGATGAGGATGAAGCCATCTTCGGTGTCAAGGGCATAGCAATTGGTGTGGTGCACGGGCAGTGGGACCGGAACGGGCAGTAGGACCACGTGCGGGGTTATCCGGGTGACAGGCATAGTTGGGTGCTCCTTCAGAATTTGACGTCTGCAAGGATATTCTAATACAAAACCCTGATATCGGTTACGTCATCCCAAAGACAGCATAAATATACATAGTATCCTCATAATGTTTGGCAAAATAGCGGAATGTGTTGTATAATCATGCCAATACCCCGCAGAATAACTCAGTCATCACATTGTGTGCAGCCGACGCCGATGCTTCTAGTCCACGGTGCTGGCGTGGTCCACAATACCCCAGTTAGTTCTCATATTCCGAATCGAAGCGGAACGTTGGTGGCCGCTCTCGATGGTTCTATTGCCGCAAGGAGGTGCGCGTATGCGTATAGCGCAAGTTTCAAAGCCCGAGTATGATGCGTGCGCGGTGTATGCGGCGGTTCTCAAGGATCCAGCGCCTCAGGCGGCTCAGCCGTTGTGGGTCGGCGCCTTGGACGCGCTTCAGACGATGGAGCATCGGGCTGGCAAAATTGACGGGCAATCGGATGGGGCAGGACTTCTCGTCAGTCGCCCGCGTCACCTATGGAATTTACGGTTGTCAGACCGGCCACTGAATCGGAACCAATTGTGGTATCTTACGCTGGCCATCCCGCTGGCCGAAGAGCGGTCTACAGCGGAGTTGGTGCGGTCAGAGCTGGGACACGAAGGTTTTTCCGTCATTTCGGCATACTGGGACGTCATCGATGGCGATGAAGGGCTGTGGAGCGCGGCTTTGGAACTCAACCCACGAGACGACGATGATCGTCGCTTTGTCGCGGCTCTTGAGCGGCTTGAACGCGCATTGCCCGGGCGAGTGGCGTCTTTTGACCGCGAGCTGGCGGTATTGAAGTGCCGCGGGGATAGTCAGCGGCTTCGGGAATATGCCCACAAACTCTGGGGCGATGGATTCCATCCTCGGCTGGTCGTGGGACACAATCGATTTTCAACCAACACTGCGACCTCCCTAATGCGGGTTCAGCCATTCCTGGGATTGGCCCACAACGGGGAGATCAACACCATCGACCGCGTGCGCAGTGAGTTGGCCGGCCTCGGCGTGAATCCGGTGCGGGAGGGAAGCGACTCGCAATCGCTGGATTATGCCTTGGCCTTGCTGCGCCGCCGTTGGGGACTCTCATTGGCCGAGACGGTGCGTCTTTTGTCGGCGCCGCCGCCGTCCATGGTTCAGGATTGGCCGGCCGAGTGGCAAACCGTGCATGCACAAGTGGAAACGCTTTGGCCCCCAGTCGTTCAGGGGCCCCAGGCACTGGTTGTGACAGACGGCTTCTCTTTGGTTGCGGCTGTGGATGCCATGGGTCTCCGGCCGCTGTGGGTGCTCGAAACCGATACCACCATCGTGGTGTCGTCTGAACCGGGAATTGTGCCGTCGAAGGAGTGGATTGCGGAGCCGCGCATCATGGGAGCTGGAGAGGTTCTGGCTTGGACGTGGGAGCGCGAAGGCCCGATTCAATCATGGGCGGCGGAATCCATTCAGCAATCGCTGGTTAGGAGGATAGGTCCCCAGCCTTCGGTCCGCACCATCAGCACCGGAACTGGCGCCTATGCCGTCCCTTTGCCTTCGTGGCGGCTGGCTGCTGACGGGTGGACGCGCGATGATCTGAATGTGGTGAAGGCGTGGCGGGAGACAGGGCAGGAGCCCATTGGGTCGTTGGGGTTTGATGGGCCTTTGGCAGCTCTGGCGGACGGGAATGTAACGGTGGCAGACCACTTGCACGAGACGGTGGCAGTGGTGACCAACCCCGCGCTTGACCGCGAACGCGAGGCGGAGCATTTCCGCTTGGACGGATGGATTGGCTCGAGACCTTCGAATTTCGCGACTCTCGGGAAGGAGGCGATCCTGCATATTGAGCACCCCTGGATGACGGATCAGGATTTAGAGGCAATTGCCGGACACTTTCCCGAAGCCCCGGTCATTTTGCCGCTGCACTGGCCCCGGAACGTGGCCGAGATTGCCGCTTCAAAGCGCCTCGGTCAAACAGCGCAGTCGGCGGTGCGCCAGGGAGCGGTGGTGCTGGTCTTGGACGATCGTGGCGCTTATCAGCCAGAGGCTTCGGTTGGGCTTGATCCGGCGCTGGCGTTGGCGGCGGTCAAGACCGCCCTTCGGGAAGCAGGCTTGGACCGGCAGGCATCCATTGTGGTGCGGAGTGGTTCGATTCGACACCTGCACGATGCGGCGGTTCTCCTGGGACTGGGTGCAAGCGCTCTGGTTCCCTATGCCCTGTGGGGGCTGATGGGAGACGTCGGGTCGGCCCTCCCGGTCTTGAACCATGGACTTGAAAAGATTATTTCCACAATGGGGACCCATTGGCTGGCAGGCTATGGGAGAAACTTTTCGGCTATTGGGCTTCCGGCCGAGGTGGCCGACCTTCTGGGGGTGCCAACCTTTGCGGCGCCCAAGTTGGAAGATTGGGAGCGGCGGCGTCAATTAATATGGCAGGAACGGATGGCTGTGATGGCCTCCGAGGAGAAGCCGCGCTTCATCTTGCGCTCGAGTACGCACGTCTACAAGGCGGGGTTGCGCATGGCTTCCGGGGAGATTTCGGGACGGGACTTCCTACTGGCTGTCCGCGCAGTGGAGCAGCAACTGCCCACCCAGATGCGGCACGTGCTGCGCGTGACGCGGCATGATGCGCACCCGATCGCGGCAACCTCCTTGAAAACGGGAACCCATGACTACCCGTTCGTGATTTCGTCGATGTCCTTCGGATCGCAAGGCGAGACAGCTTTTCGGGCCTATGCCGAGGCTGCGCGGGTGCTCAATATCGTCTCTATGAACGGGGAAGGCGGGGAGATTCCCGACATGATCGGGCAGTACGCGCCTTGGCGTGGATATCAGGTGGCATCCGGGCGGTTTGGTGTGAACGCGACGCTCTTGAACGGCGCTCGCTATGTGGAGATTAAAATCGGCCAGGGTGCGAAGCCCGGAGAAGGGGGACATCTTCCGGGCCGGAAAGTCTCACCAAAAGTCGCCAAAGCCCGGAACGCCAAGCCGGGCATCGACTTGATTTCACCAAGCAACAACCATGATTTGTATTCCATTGAGGATCTGCGTCAACTGGTCGAGGAGCTTAAGGCCGTTAATCCCAGTCTCCGGGTAGTGGTGAAGGTTCCCGTAGTGCCAAACATTGGCACGATTGCGGTCGGCATTGTCAAGACTGGGGCCGATGTGATTGCCCTGTCCGGATTTGACGGAGGAACTGGCGCGGCCCGTCTCCATGCGCTTCGCCACGCGGGATTGCCCGTCGATATTGGCGTGCCGCTGGTCCATCAGGCATTGGTGCAGTCTGGCGTCCGGTCGCGGGTTGAGCTGTGGGCTGACGGCGGGGTGCGCACCAGTGATGATGTCTTGAAGTTGATTTTGCTGGGGGCGGATCGCGTGGGCTTCGGCACCATGGCTATGGTGGCTCTAGGGTGCACCATCTGCCGGCAATGCCAAAAGGACACCTGCCACGTAGGCATTACCACCCAAATCGACAGTGAGGCGGAGGCCGCGACCCGCGGTGTCAAGCGCTTTCAGCCGCAACATCTGGATGTTGCGGTCGACCATTTGACCCGGTTCTTTCAGGGCTTAGGCGAGGAACTGGCTTCTCGTTTGAAGCATCTCGGGATTGCCTCGGTGCGGGAGGCGGTGGGGCAATGGCAATGGCTGCGGCAATGGGGCGCTCAGGAGCGGCTGGACTTTCGAGCATGGGTTGAGTCACTGGCCGAGGAAGACACGTTGTTGTCAGAAGTGAACGGTGCGGCTGTGCCAGCGGACCGGAGAGCCGGTTCCGGCGCGGACAATGGACATCGCATGCGTCTGGCTGGCGTGTCCCAAGCGGGGCGGTTGGCAGCACGCCAGGCCGAGTGGCCGGAGCAGGTGGTGGTGCCGGGGGTGGCGGGTCAGGGGTTTGGCGCTTTTCTGACGGCGGGGTTAAGTTGCCTGGCGTGGGGAGGCGCTCAGGATGGCGTGGGCAAGGGGGCATCCGGCGGGCGCATCTGGGTGATGAAATCCCGTGGACTCGGTGGGCACGTGGGCAAGAGTCTGGCCTACGGCGCTCAAGACGGAACCATTATCGTTCAGGGGGGAGCCGACGCCCGGGCGGGCGTACGCTTGGCTGGCGCGCGCATAGTCATTATGGGTGATGGCCTTCCGGATCCCGGATCCGGGGGATGGTGGGAAAGCGCTGCAATCAAGGGGTTTGGCTTCGAATATATGACACAAGGGGAGGCGATGGTGCTGGCCGATCCGGGACCCTGGCTGGCTGCTGGCATGACCGGCGGCATCATCTACCTCTTGCATGACCCAGGGCGAGGTCTAACCGAGGCGTTCTTGCGGACCAGACTGTCGCGCGGAGCGGCTGTGAAGCTCCAAGCAGTGCAGAGCGCCGACGCGGGTCCCATTCAGGCCTTGCTGCGGCACGCTGTCGAAGCCTTGGAAGCCAGTGGGCAGCCCGAACGGGTCTCGGACTTGGAACCCCTGTTGCGAGATCCCCTGAGCCACTTTCTCAAGGTCGTGCCAGAAGCCGGCGGGTTGGACCAGCAGATATCGACAGAATAGGGGCGGCAGTGCCGCCCCTTTTGACTAGAAATCGCGTGTCTGGCCGTTTCCGTAGGCCAGCGTTTTGGTGCTGGTCAAGGCTGCCATTCCCATCGGCCCGCGGGCGTGAAGCTTTTGGGTGCTGATGCCCATTTCGCCCCCCAAGCCAAACTGATATCCGTCAGAGAACCGCGTTGAAGCATTCCAGTACACCACGGCCGCGTCGACTTCGGCCAGGAATCGCTCCCCCACCGCGTGGTCGTTGGTGACAATGGTTTCTGAATGGCGGGTGCCGTAACGGTGCACGTGAGTCAGCGCCTCGTCAAGACTGTCCACGACCCGGGCGGCGAGATGCAGTCCCAAGTATTCCTCCGACCAGTCCGCCTCTGTGGCCGGGAGCGCACCTGGCACCAGGGATTGGACGCACGCGTCGCCGTGCCACACGACGCCATCCGCTTTGAGCGCGTCATTCGCCATGGGGAGAAACGCGCGGTGCACGGACCGGTGAACCAAAACGGTTTCAAGCGCATTGCAGACCGCCGGGTTTCCCACCTTGCCGTCCCGAAGGATGCGAACCGCCATCGCAAGATCGGCCGCAGCATCAACATACAGATGACAATTGCCGACCCCGGTTTCCACCACGGGGACAGTGGCTTCTTGCACCACTGTCTTGATGAGCGACGCTCCCCCGCGGGGAATCAAGAGGTCAAGGCCTTCAAGATGCATGAGCTGTCGGGCCATCGCGCGGCTTGGATCATCCAGCAGCTGCACCAGGGACTGGGGGCACTCCGCTTGCTTCAGCGCCTCTTGCCATAAGGTGACCAAGGCTGCATTGGTGTGCTGCGCTTCGCGGCTTCCACGCAAGAGAATCGCGTTGCCGCTTTTCAACACCAAGCTGACCGCTTCCACCGTCACGCTTGGTCGGCTTTCATAAATGAGTGCAACAACCCCGAGCGGCACTTGCACTTGCTCCAAAACGAGCCCATTGGCGAGCGTTCGCCGCGTGCCGAGTCCTAGAGGGTCGGGGAGCTGCCGGACAGCGGCAAGGCCCTGAGCTAGGCCTTGAAGTTTCGCCTCCGAAAGACGAAGGCGGGCGCGGCGCGGCTCATCCAATCCTTGGCGCTCGGCGTGCGCGAGGTCCTCCTGATTGGCTTTCAAGACAATGTCTTGGCGATGAAAGAGGAGATCTTCCATGAGGCTCAATACCCGATGTCTCGCGGCAAGGGTGGATTGAGCCCAAGACCGTTGTGCGTCCTTGGCTTCAGCTAATCGTTCCTGCAGCATGGCGGTCCTCCTTGTTGGCCTGAAACCGGGTGGCTTGGCGATAGTCTCGGGATGCGAGGGCATGCCAGACCCCGGGGGAATCTCCCGCCATCAGTATGGTTTCAACTCCCGCCTCCTGGGCAATTTGAGCGGCGCGGAGCTTCGACACGATGCCGCCGTAGCCCCACGGGCCAGGACTGCCGTGCGCAAACTGATCGAGATGTGCGGGGGTGACCCAGGACATGACGGGTATGCGGTAGGCGTTGGGATTGGTGCGTGGGTTATCGCTGTATAGGCCATCCACGTCGGAGAGCAGCACGAGTTGTCCGGCGCCCCAAAGCGCGGCCACATGGGCCGCCAAGGTGTCGTTGTCGATCGAGGTCTGGTGGCTCGTAATGGGATCGTTGGCGTTCACGAGGGGCACGGCGCCAATGGCCATCAAGTGGAGCAGCGTGTCCCGAAAGGTGGAGCTTACAACAGGGTCCTGAAAGTCCGCGCCGGTGACCAAGAGCTGCGCCGCGGCCAGCGGCCGGAGAGCCGTGCGATAGGCTTCCAGCAGCAAGGTCTGTCCCAGAGCCGCATGGGCCTGGCGCGCCGCGTGGGACAACGGGGTCTTGGGATGAAGGCTGCGGCCCAACCCGACCGCCCCCGAGACCACCAGGACAACCTGGTCTCCGCGGGCGATCAGAAGACGCAGACCAGTGGCGATTTCCGAAAGACGCTGCTCGTGTATCGAGCCATGGGGGGTGAGTGCCGTTGACGTGCCAATTTTAATCACGCGGCGCATGGGACTCCTCCTTGGGCGATGTGCATAAATATACAGATGAACGTATTATATTCCGTCTGCACTGCCTTGTCGAGAGGTTGAAAAAAGTCTCGGAGATGACAGGAGAATAGCGGCCAATTGCGAAGTAATGCGTATGAAAACACGTTCGCGCTGGGTAGGTCCAATCTCTCTCATTCTCGCGGCCAGTGCCTGGGGCGGCATGTACGTGGTTTCCAAGGTCTTGCTTACCGAGATGAGCGCGCCCCTCTTGATGTGGATTCGATACCTCATAGCTCTTGTAGTGCTGGGCTTTGCCCTGGTGTTAAGGCGCGCGTCGTGGAGGGTTGAGCCTCAACACGTGCTGCTTGTGGCCGCCATCGGCGTAATTGGATATGTGATATCAATTGGGGCTCAATTTGTGGGAACGGCGCTCTCCACCGCGCAGATGGGCTCGGTAGTGACAGCCGCCACGCCAGCCTTCATGGTGGTGTTTGCCCGGTTAATTCGGCACGAGCCCATTACGCTTAGACGCGCGCTCTCGCTGGGAGCGGCAACCCTGGGTGTTTTGGTCATCGCGGGCATAGGGCCGCTGGGCTCGCGGCAGGCTGTCGGAGGACTCATCCTTGGGGCAGCGGCGCTGACTTGGGCGTTGATGTCGGTCATGGTCAAGCAGGTGCCGCATACCTACTCGCCGCTCCTGGTTACGTTCTATGGCATGCTGGTCGCTTGGGCTCTGCTCACTCCGGCGGCGCTCGGCCCCTTTGTTCGAATGCTGCCCCGCCTGACGCAATGGGGCACTCTGGAGGGCCTTCTTTATGTCGGTGTCGTGGCGACGGCAGGGGCTTTCTTTCTCTGGAATCAGGGAGTTCAGGCCGTGAGCGCAGCCGCCGCGGGAATTTACTTCTTTTTGCAACCAGTGGTTGGGACGCTTCTGGGGTGGTTGGTGCTGAAGGAGCCCATTCGCTGGGGGTTTCTCGCCGGCTCGATTCTCATCGTGGTGGGAGCGCTGCTCTTGAGTCGGGAGGGTCGGTCCGGCACATTGGGAGAGGCATTGCGTACGGGGCCAGGGGAACATCCAGAGACTTCCTAGGCCTTGGGATTGGGGGCCGCGGGCGAGCAGTTCTGTCCACGCCGGAGAGGACATACCTTAATGGCGAGGATGGACAGGAGGGATTCTGTTGGCTGCCCTATGGCACACCCTAAAAGCCGATGAAGCCGTTATGCAGCTTCGATCGGATGGCGAACGGGGGCTTTCCCCTGCCGAAGCTGAGAGACGGCTGCAAGAAGCAGGGCCAAACGCCCTCAAGGAAGCGCGCAAGACATCTCCCATGGAGATTTTTATTGAGCAGTTCAAGGATTTCATGGTGATGGTGCTGTTGGCAGCGACTGTCATCTCCTTCTTGCTGGGGGAAACTGGTGATGGCATTACCATTGTGGCGATTGTCATCATGAATGCCATTCTGGGTTTCATGCAGGAATACCGGGCGGAAAAGTCGGTGGAGACACTTAGGGCTCTGACCGCCCCAGAGGCGAAGGTGATGCGAGCGGGCACACTGGCGGAGATTCCCGCGCGTGACTTAGTGCCGGGGGATGTTGTGGAATTGGAGGCAGGAGACCGGGTTCCAGCCGATTGCCGCATCATCTTTCAAACCGGGCTTGAGACAGAGGAAGCGGCATTGACCGGTGAGTCGACCACTGTAAAAAAGCATGTCGCGGACATCCCGGATCCGGAGGCTCCGTTGGCTGATCGGACCAACATGGTGTTCATGGGCACGACGGTTTCACGGGGAAGGGCACGGGCTCTCGTCGTGGCTACGGGCATGACCACGGAGATGGGGACCATTGCCCACTTGATCCGGGAGGCCGTAGAGGATCAGACGCCCTTGCAACGGCGTTTGGAGCAGTTGGGAAAGGTTCTCGTCATTCTCTCGCTGTTGATTGTCGGTGTTGTGGTCATGACGGGGCTTATCCGCGGGGAACCTCTCTACCAAATGTTTCTCACGGGCGTGAGCCTAGCCGTTGCAGCCATTCCTGAGGGTCTTCCCGCTATTGTCACCATTGCCCTGGCATTAGGCGTCCAACGCATGATTAAGGCACACGCCATTGTCCGACGCCTGCCCGCTGTAGAGACGCTCGGATGCACCACGGTCATCTGCTCCGACAAAACCGGCACGCTCACCCGAAACAAGATGACGGTCACCGATATCTGGGCCAATGGGCGGCGTCTTAAGCGCAGTCTGGAAGGACATGGATTTCTTGTCAACGGAGAGCGACCAGACTTGGATACCCAGAAGGCGTTGGCCCATCTCGTCCGCGGTGCGGTTCTCTGCAACAACGCTCGATTGACGCGCGAAGATGCGGACTCGGTCGAGGCCGAGGGTCAAGGCGACCCGACCGAACTCGCTCTGCTCTGGGCCGCCGTGGAACAGGGGGAAAAGCCTTCCGACTTGGCCAAAGAGTTTCCGCGTGTGGGGGAAATACCCTTCGAGTCAGAGCGGCAGCGCATGGCGGTGGCGGTCAGAAACGCGAAAAACCAATCATTCGTGTATGTCAAAGGGGCGGCCGATGCGCTGCTGCCGCGGTGCCGCTTCATTGAAGTGAACGGACAGGTCACGCCACTCGATGATGCCAAGCGGCGCGAGGTGATGCTGGCCAACGACGCGATGGCCGAGGATGCGTTGCGCGTGCTGCTGGTGGCATACCGCCCTTCGCGGCCGGGAGAACCGGTTGAAGCATGGGAAGATGAGTTGATTGTCCTTGGACTGACCGGCATGATTGACCCCCCCCGTTCAGAAGCGATGGAAGCCGTACGGGAGGCGCACCGGGCGGGCGTGCGGACGGTGATGATAACCGGAGACCATCCCAATACGGCGCGCGCCATTGCACGCGAGTTGGGCATGCTGGGGCGCGGCGACGAAATCATTACGGGACGCGAACTGGATTTGCTGAGCGATGAGGAGTTGACTGACCGAGTCGATCGCATCCGCGTCTACGCGCGTGTATCGCCACCGCATAAGCTCAGGGTGGTGCGGGCATGGAAGGCGCGTGGTCACGTCGTCGCCATGACGGGAGACGGGGTCAACGATGCGCCGGCTGTCAAGGAGGCAGACATTGGAGTGGCCATGGGGATGACCGGCACCGACGTCACCAAGGAAGCCTCCGCCATGATTCTTACCGATGACAACTTTGCCACCATTGTGCGTGCGATTGAGGAAGGGCGCGCCATCTACGACAACATTCGGAAATTCATCCGCTATCTCTTGTCGTGCAACGTCGGCGAGGTACTGGTCATGTTCCTAGCTGCCTTCATGGGGTTGCCGTTGCCGTTGCTGCCCATTCAGATCCTGTTTGTCAATCTGGTGACCGACGGATTGCCTGCGATGGCCCTGGGCATCGATCCGCCGTCGCCGGGAGTGATGGACCGCCCGCCCCGGCCACCATCAGAAAGCATCTTTGCCCGTGGGCTGGGCACCAAAATCGCTTTCCGCGGTATCTTAATTGGTGTGAGCACATTGGCAGTGTTCGCGCTGTCCATGGGCCCTTTGGGCATGGGGCTCCGAGAGGCCCGCAGCATGGCGCTTGCCACACTAATCTTAAGTCAGTTGTTTCATGTGTTTGACGCACGGGCCGAAGATCGCAGCTTTCTTGAAGTGGGGCTCTTCTCCAACCCTTGGGCCGTCCTGGCGGTGCTGTCATCGATTGCGATGCTGCTAGCTGTGGTGTACGTGCCGTGGCTTAGTCAGCTGTTCAAGACGGATCCTCTGGCGGTGGGAGACTGGGCGATTGTTGTGGCGGCATCGGGATTCATTCAAGTGCTGGCTGCCGTTCGCGATGTCGTGCTGCGGCCGTTCAAGCGTGCGGCACGGATGCCGGCGCGCTAGGAGAAATTATGGAACTGGAATTTTGGAAGCTTGAAGGTCTCGGCAACGATTATCTGTACTTCGACGTTCGAGACCCCTGGCCGGTGACCCCCAACTGGAACGAACTGGCGCGGCGGCTGTCAGACCGGCACTTCGGGGTCGGGGCCGACGGCATCATCACCATCGCGCAAGGCCAGGGCGTCGATGCCGTCATGCGGATCTTCAACGCGGACGGCAGCGAATCCGAGATGTGCGGCAACGGGCTCCGAGGGATGGCCAAATGGCTCTATGACCGAGGATTGGCAGGAACACACCAAACCATACGGACAGGTGCGGGACTTCGCTTTCCAGAGGTTGTCGAGTCGGTCGAAGGGCGGGCTGAACTGCTCCGCATCAACATGGGGGTTCCCCGCTTCGAGGTCCTCCCGGGCGGCAGTTCTGACATTGCTGCGGGCGGCCTTCGGTTTCCTGCCTACTCGGTCTCGATGGGCAATCCGCATCTTGTTATCTTCGGGACGTTGTGGGATCGGGAGCAGATGGCTCGCTGGGGACCGTTGCTGGAACGCCACGAGTGGTTTCCTCGGCGCATCAATGTCCATTCCGCTGAGGTGGTGGGTCGGCACGGCGTGAAGATGCGCCACTGGGAGCGGGGAGCCGGGCAGACTCTGGCGTGCGGGACCGGGGCGGCCGGCGCGGCGGCGCTGGCCCTCCGTCTTCGCTTGGTGGAATCGCCGCTTGCCGTGGAGGTGCCGGGAGGCGTGTTAACGGTCGAATGGGACAGAGACGAGAGTCACCCGGTCTATCTGACGGGTCCTGCACGGGAAGTGTTCCACGGGTATTGTTCCTGGGTGGACAGCGAATAGATTGGACCGCCATTCAATGGGGCGACGGCGACGGAGGCCGTCGCTTCTTTTTTTTGCGCTCCCAAAGGTACCACAACACCCCTAGGACAACCAGACCGAGAATCACTGGCAGTTCATAGTGTTTGGTGGCATTGAGCGCCCGTACGACGTGGGGTCCAAGAATGTATCCGACCGTGACGGCGATGAGGGCCCAGATGAGGGATCCGGCGACGGTGTAGGCGAGAAAACGCCAGTACGGCATGTTGAACAGGCCGGCGGGATATGAGATGACGGCACGCACGCCGGAGATGATGCGGCCGATGAGCACCACAATGTCGCCCCGACGTTGAAAGTATTGTTCCCAATACTCCAACCGCTCTGGGGTTCGGAACAAGAAGCGGAAGTATTTCAGCATCAATTTGCGTCCGCCCAATCGCGCCAGAAAATAGGCGCCCGTTGCTCCAGCGGTGCTGCCCGCCACCGCGGCAACAATGACAATCGGGTAGCTGAATCGATGTACGGAGATCAGGTATCCGGAAAACAACAGGATTATCTCGTCAGGACTGGGCACTCCGAAGCACTCGACAAACAAGACCAGAAAAATCGCCCCGACTCCGACGGCATGCAGCCAATGGCTGACGGTGTTGAAAATGGTGAGCAATTCCGGTCTCCTCGTGTGTGGAATGAGCACAGTATAGCACACCGCCCGGGCAGGAAAATTTCAGGAGACCGAGTGATAATTTGGCACCGCGGGTAAACTATGGGACAGAAAAGGGGGGTTCCACATGGATCGCAAGAAATGGTATGCAATCGCCACCCTGGTCGGCGGAGCCACGGCGCTGGCCATCTACTTGGCGCCCTTTGCCAAAGCGGAAGCGCATCTGAAGCCGATGGGTGCCAATGCGATTTTTCGGCATAGTTGGGCATCCTTGCGGACGGATTCGTTCGGTGAAACCTTGACCTATCAGAACAGCCTCTTGCCACCACAGGTGAATCTGGCGCGCTTAATCAATTTGCCGGTGCCGGATGGCAGCGTAACCACTATCAATCTCTACCAAAACTCTCCCCATTCGTGGCGTTTTGAGGAGATTAACCAGGCCGACGCGGTGGTCGGGGTGGTGGCCCGGGATCACAATCAACTGGTTACCTACCAAGGCCAAGACAACCAGCGCACCATCAGCACGTTGCCGGCAGCGTTGCAGTCGCCGTGGACCCTGTGGCAAATTCCAGCCCCTGGCACGTGGGAGAAGGACTGGTCCGCCAGTACCGCCGTCACCCACATTGGCAACCTTCCCGCATATCAGGTGACACTCACGCCTCGGGTTCCGGGGACGTTGTGGGGATCGGTTACGTACTGGTTTCAGGGACAGTACTTTGTCCCGCTCGGGGTGCGTGTGCGGGATCAGAGCGGCAGCACCGTCTTTTCAGTCAAAGCGGCCGTCTTTACGGAAGGCTCACCGGGATCCTCAGCAAGTCCCCCCTCGGCGGGGACCGTGGTCGCCTGGCATGTCTCTCCAGCCTTGAATCAGGTGACGCACCAGTTGGCCGGAAGCTCGAATGCACTCCCCCCGGCACCGTTTCCCCGCCATTTGGGTCCACTAATCCGCACGAGTCAGCGGAAAGCCGGAGACAATGCCATCGCCGTGTATGGGACTGGGCCGGGGCGTGTGCTGGTGTTGAGCACACCGGCCAAGGTTTGGACTGGTCGTCGAGCCCAAAGTTTCCTGAGGCCTATTCGCGGTTCCGCTCAGTTTCGAGGGGTGACCGACGGTGTATTCAGCGTGGTCACGTTTCGGCGGAATCGGCGGGAGATCACGTTGATGGGAAGTCGAACACAAACTGAGTTAGCGAGGTGGGCTCAATCGGAATGGCGATAGCTGTCGATGTAGAAGGCGTCACCAAGTTTTATGGCAAAACCGCGGCGCTGGAGAACGTCTCGTTCAGCATTGACGCGGGATCGGCGCTTGGCTTGGTTGGGCCGAACGGGGCGGGAAAGTCCACGCTGCTCAAGATGCTCTTGGGGCTGATGCGCCCGACTCGCGGAGCGATCTACTACAACGGCCAGCCGCTGTGGCCTGATCCCGCGTCGGCGATGCGGCAGGTGGGTGGCTTCGTGGATACGCCCCGATTCTATCCGTATCTTACCGGCCGTGAGAACTTGATGATGCTCGCGGAACTCACCCACGGATCCGCTCGTCGTGTCGACGAGGCGCTTCATTATGTGCATTTGGATGGGGCAGCGGAACAGCGGGTGGGCGGCTATTCCCACGGGATGCGGCAGCGGTTGGGCATTGCCGCCGCACTCATGAAGCGACCAGGCCTTATCATTTTGGACGAGCCAGAGGATGGATTGGATCCAGCCCGCCTAGCGGAGATGCGCCAGCTTTTGGGCCGGGTCCGTCAGGAGTACGGCAGCACCCTCATTATGTCGAGCCACGTGATTTCTGACATCGAGCGCCTGTGCGACAGGATTGCCGTGTTTGACAATGGGCGGATACGCTACGTGGGCCCTGTGAATACGTTGGGCAGTCGCATCCCAGAAGAGATTTTATGGGAGCTCTGGCCCGTTGAGCGCGGTCTTCGCTATCTTCGCAATCTAGGGTTGGATGCTCGGCCGGCGGGAGAGGGGCGAATCGCCGCGGTCTGGGATGGCAGCCTCGACTTGGGGCAAGTCAACGCCGCTCTAATGCGCGAGGGATTGGCCGTCCGAACCGTCATGCGGCGGACAGCAAGTTTGGAATCGCGACTTCTAGCCTACTTGGAGGACAGCCATGTGGACGTACGTTAAATGGGAATGCCGGCGTCAGTTTCGCTTGGTGCGATTTTGGGGCTCTTTGTTTTCGCTGGTGCTGCTGGGGGCGCTGTTCGCGTACGGCTACAGCCAAATGCACGGACAGGCGGCGGTGATGGATTACGTGGGACGGGGCCTTGCGAACGGTTTTTTTGTGCCCATTTTGGCCCTCATCATGTCCACCAGCATCATGTTGCCATTCTTTGTGACTCTCTTCAGCGCTGACAGCATTGCGGGCGAACGCCAATTGGGAACCTGGGCTACGCTGCTGACCCATGGAGTCAATCCCTGGAGCGCTTTTTGGGCGAAGTGGCTGGTCGGGCTGGGATACGGGATTCTGGCCACGGTGGTGTTGTCGGGCTCGAGCCTGATGGCGGGCTTTCTTCTCTTCGGACTGCATGGCTCCGCGCTGCCGTCGGGGATCAATGCGGCCCCTGGGGACTTCTGGCGCATTCTGATGATGATGATGGGATACGCGGTCGCGGGGTTGGCGGTCGTCTCGACGTTTGCGTTGATTGTCAGCGCGTTTAGCCGACATGCGGTATCCGCCATCATGGTCACGATGGGAAGCCTCATCGTCTTGGCCATGCTGGGCGACTTGCCGTTTTTGACGCGGGTGCGGGACCTCTTTTTCACCAGTTACTTCTCGCGGATATCGGATGTATTAAGCTATCCCCCCAACGGCGCTGCCCTATGGCATGGTCTGGTGGTGTACGCCCTCTACATGGTCTTCTTCAGCGCCCTGGTTCTTTGGTTTCAACCATTTCGCGACTAGCCACTGGAACCCGCTCAGGACATGGGATCCAGCGTCCCGTTGATTGACATCCGAGTCACTTTTCCGTACGATACCAACGAGAAACGGACATAGGCCCGAAGCACGATGAGGGAGGATCCTCTTGGATATCAAGTTGGTCAACATTGGGTTTGGCAATATCGTGTCGGCAAATCGGATTGTGGCCATTGTCAGCCCAGATTCGGCCCCGATCAAGCGCATCATTACCGAAGCGCGTGACCGGGGAGTCTTGATTGATGCCACCTATGGACGGCGGACACGCGCGGTGATTATGACCGATAGCGACCACGTGATTCTTTCGGCGGTCCAACCGGAGACGGTGGCGAATCGACTCACCAGCCGTCCGGCGGAGGCCGATGACGAGGACGACGAGGAGGACGAGGAATAACGTGGCCAAGGCAGCATCTGTAGAAGAACTCGTGAATGAGACCAAAAGCAAATATGCATTGGTGGTGGCGGCTGCGCGCCGCGGCCGGGCCATTATGGATGGATATCAGCCGTTGGTTCAGGTGCACGCCACCAAGCCGGTTACCATTGCGCTTGAGGAAATTCAGCGCGGTCTGGTTTCGGTGGAAGTGCCGCCTTCCGGCATCAAATAAATGCGCATTGTCGTAGGGGTGGCAGGAGGAATTGCCGCCTACAAAGCGTGCGAGGTGGTCAGTCGGTTGGTCAAAGCCGGCCACGAAGTACGAGTGACCATGACCCCAGCGGCGGCACAATTTGTGGCGCCGCTCACTTTTCGCGCGCTTTCAGGACATGACGTCGGGATGCAATCGGGTGATGAACCGGAAGGGCCCATCTCTCACGTGACCCTCTCCCATTGGGCCGAGGCCATGGTTATTGCGCCGGCTACAGCGGCTTTGATGGCTCGTCTGGCTACCGGGAATCCCTCGGAGATGGTGTCCTTGGTCTACCTCGGCTTTCGTGGCCCGGTGGTGTTGGCGCCCGCCATGGAGCCGGAGATGTGGGAGCACCCGCGAACCCAGGCAAACCTTCGTACGCTGCAACAGGACGGCGTGCATATTGTCGGGCCCGTGTACGGACGCATGGCCTCCGGCCTGGAAGGATGGGGACGCATGGCCGAGCCCAGTGATGTCGTCGATGCGCTCGACGACGTGACTGCGCCGAAGGACTTGACGGGATTGCGTCTCGTCATCACTGCCGGGGCGACATGGGAATATTTTGACCCGGTCCGTCTATTGACCAATCCATCCACCGGGCTCATGGGGGTGATGTTGGCCAATCAAGCGGCGCGGCGCGGCGCGTCCGTGACGCTGGTGGCCGGACCGACGGCGACACACCCGCTGCACCCGGCGGTCGAAAAACGGTCGGTGGTGAGTGCTCGGGAGATGTTGGACGCCGTGTCTGCCGCCATGCCCCAAGCGAATGTGCTTATCGGCGCCGCGGCGGTCTCGGATTTTAGGCCTGCGGAGCGTTTGGACCAAAAGGCGCACAAGGAGGCGGTGGGCCTCTCGTGGAACATGGAACGGAATCCTGACGTGATCCGGATCATGGCCGAACAGTATCGCGGTCAGAAGCTCCTGATTGGCTTTGCGGCTGAGACCGAGAACGCGCTGGAACAGGCCGCCAAGAAGCGCGCCGCCAAGGGCCTCGATGCGGTGGTTGCCAATTTCGTAGGGGACGGACAGGGCTTTGGGGAGGGCCTCCATCAGGCATGGCTGGTGACCGAATCGGGTGTGCAGGCGCTTGAAGGCAGCAGTAAAACCCTGACAGCCACCCAGATTTTGGATTGGATTCGCAACCAGACCAAAGGAGCCTAGCCATGCCCTACTTGGCGGATATCATCATCGACCGGGTGGCCGAGGCCTTGGATCATCCCTTCACCTATTCGGTGCCGGATTTCTTGAAAGAGACCATTCGGATTGGCCAGTTGGTGCGCGTGCCTTTGGGCGGAAGCCGGGTTCAGGGTGTGGTGCGGAACCTGCGCTGGGGCGAGGCCGGTTCCCAAACTAGAGCGGTGGAAGCCATTCTGCAGACTGAACCGGTGGTGACGCCGCTTCTGCTGGAACTGGCTGATTGGCTCGCCGATCGTTACCTTTGCTATGGGGCGCAGGCATTGCGCGCCATGATTCCCGCATCCGTGCGGAAAGATGTGGGGTCCCGCCCTAGCATGGTGTGGTATCGGACGGTGGGTGTCCGGCAAGGACGAGCGTCGTTGAAACAGCGCCTGTTCGACTACGTGGCGGCGCAACCGGCCGTGAGCCGTGCAGACCTTGCAGAGGCTTTTCCGAACGCGGGTCCCGCGCTGCGCGCGCTGGTCGCGGAGGGGGCCCTCGAGGTGCTGACCCACGCTCCGGACCGGGTGGCGGGGGCACCCGCTGGCTATGGATTGACTCCGGCGCAACAAGAGGCGCTGGCAGTGATTTTGCGGGATCCGAAAAGGCCATGGCTGCTGGAGGGGGTTACGGGTTCCGGGAAAACGGAGGTGTACCTGGCCCTCATCGAAAACGCGCTTCATGAAGGTCGTCAAGCTCTGGTCCTATTGCCGGAAATCGCCTTGACCCCACAGGTGGTCCGTCGCTTTCGCGATCGATTTGGCGATCAGGTAGCGGTTTGGCATTCAGGACTCAGTGCGGGAGAGCGGCGCCAGACTTGGGAACGGGTGCGCCAGGGAAAGATTCCTGTGGTTGTTGGCGCCCGCTCAGCGGTCTTTCTGCCGTTTCCGGCGATGGGTGTGATTGTCCTCGACGAGGAGCATGAGCCCACCTACAAGCAGGAGGAACATCCCCGCTACCATGCCCGGGAAGTGGCGTTGTGGCGGGGAGCACGGGAAGGGGCAACCATCGTGCTGGGCAGTGCCACGCCAGCCATCGAAACGCGCTACAGCGCGTTGTCTGGCCAAATAGGCCACGTGCGGCTTCCCGAGCGGGTGCTGGGGCGTTCGCTCCCCGAGGTCACGGTTGTGGATATGCGCGAAGAGTTGCGGCTGGGTAACCGCGACATCTTCAGCAGCGCGCTTCGGGAAGCGCTGGCAGATGCCTTGGAGCGGGGCGAGCAGGCGATCTTGTTTCTCAACCGCCGCGGCTACTCCACGTTCGTGCTGTGCCGCTCCTGCGGCCAAGCGCTCGAGTGTCGGCATTGCGCGGTCTCGTTGACGTACCACCAGCGGGAAAACCGGTTGGTGTGCCATTATTGCATGCGGGAATCG
This sequence comes from Bacillota bacterium, assembly GCA_021820485.1. Taxonomy (GTDB): domain Bacteria; phylum Bacillota; class Sulfobacillia; order Sulfobacillales; family Sulfobacillaceae; genus Sulfobacillus_B. The sequence continues at coordinate 42,365 of JAKADO010000004.1, read as the reverse complement.
CCGGTTCCCAAGCGTTGTCCCGAGTGCGGAAGCGACAAAATTCGTTATTTCGGGGCTGGAACCGAGCGCGTGGTGGAAGAAGTGCAGCGCCACTTTCCGGAAGCGCGCATTCTTCGAGCCGATCGCGACACGCTGACGCGGCCCGCCGATTACGCCGAACTCTACCAGAAGTTCCTGGGCGGTGAGGCCGACGTGCTGGTAGGGACGCAGATGATAGCCAAGGGGATGGATTTTCCCCGGGTCAGCCTGGTGGGGGTAGTTGCGGCTGATACTGCGTTGCACTTGCCGGACTACCGGAGCGCCGAGCGCACGTTTCAACTGTTGGTGCAGGCGGGTGGTCGGTCCGGACGGGGGGAGGTTCCTGGACGGGTGGTCATTCAGACCTACAATCCGGAGCACTATGCGATTCATCACGCCTACCGGCACGATTATGCCGCGTTTTATGAGGAGGAGATCCGCTTTCGCGAGGCCACCCACTATCCCCCCTATGCCGATTTGTGGCTCATGGTCACGGAGGGGCCGGAGGAAGCGGAGGTGAGGCAGCGCGCCGTTCAGGCGGCCTTGGACTTGCGGGAGCATTGGCCGGATGCGGAGGTCTTGGGGCCGGCGCCGGCGCCCTTGGCGCGGGTGCGCGGGCTATATCGGTATCATGTGCTGATGAAGATGGACCGGACTCGAGAAGCCGACGGCCTGGCCATGGCGTTGAAAGACTTTCAATCACGCCAGCCTGGTGTCAGCATTACTCGCGATCCCTATTTCCTCATGTAGCGCATCCCCGTTCGGTTTGCATTTAGAGGGAGGTCTCTTGTGGCACGCATCATTTATATGGGAACACCTGACTATGCCCGACGCATTTTGGAGGCCGTTTGGCATCCTCAGCATGAATGGCTGATCGTCACGAAGCCGGACATGCCGGTGGGGCGAAGGCAGATTCTGACGCCCTCATCGGTCGCCAGTTGGGCTCAAGCGCAAGGCTTGAAAGTGGTTAAGCCCCGGCGTTTGAAGGACTTCGAGGAGACCTGGCGGGCGTTCACGCCGGATTGGATTCTTACGGCCGCCTATGGCCGCATCCTTCCCGAATGGCTCCTTGGCCTGCCCCGGTTTGGCGCGTACAACCTGCACGCCTCGCTGCTGCCTCGCTGGCGCGGCGCCAATCCCATCGCCTGGGCCATCAAAAGCGGGGATGCTGAGACCGGGGTCACCCTGATGGCCATGGATGCGGGAGTCGATACCGGTCCCATCGTGGCGCAAGCGCCGGTGGCCATTCTGCCCACGGATACGACCGGCGCATTGACCGAGCGTTTGGCCGATCGAGCAGCGGAACTCTGGAAGAGCATGACCGAGGGGAAGGACCCCGGCGTGCTCGCGGCGAAGCCTCAACCCGATCAGGGCGCCACGTTGGCGCCGAAGTTTGACCGCCATGCCGGTCATTTGGATTGGGCCGATCCGGCGACTCGGCTTGACGCGTGGATTCGAAGCATGACCCCGGAGCCGGGCGCCTATACTATGCTTTATGATCAGCGGATCAAAATTCTTCTGGCGCATGCGGACGCCAAGCGAGTGGTTGGGTCCCCCGGGACAGCAAGGCTGGACGGTGACCACTGGCGTGTCGCCGCGGGAGACGGTTCGGTGGTGGTGCGTCTCATTCAACCCGCCGGACGTCGGGCCATGACCCCCGGTGATTACGTGCGCGGTAGGCGAGGAGAGCAGGAATGGGCACTCAACTGACAAGTGTTGGCATCGCCCGGGAGGAGGCCCTAAAGGCACTGGCAAGGGTGCGTCGCGGCGCCCCGGTCAGCGATGCGATACAGGCTGGCCGGCGCGTCAGTCCGCAAGACCGGGCTCTCATGACGCAACTGGTCTACGGCGTTCTGCGCCATCAGCGCTATTTGGATGCGTGGATGAAGCCCTACCTCCGGACTCCCCTCGACCCGGATGTGGCCAACATTTTACGATTGGCCTTCTTTCAATTAGGGTTTTTGGACCGGGTACCCGCTTACGCCGTGGTCAACGCGGCAGTAGAGCAAACCAAGGCTCATCAACCGCGCGCCGCCAACCTGGTGAATGCGATTTTGCGGCGCGGCGCGGCGCATCCTCCTGAGGGATTGTCGCTGGGCGAGCAATACTCCCATCCTGACTGGTTGGTGGAGCGCTGGCGCAAGCGCTATGGAGTCCGGGTTGAAGACATCCTCAAAGCCGATAACCAGGTTCCGCCCCTGACCTTTCGAGTCAATCTGAGTCGGACGAGTCGCGCGGCTGTTTTGGAGCAGTTGGCTGAGATGGGGATCCAGGCGGATCCTTCGCCTTATCTTCCGGAAGCGATCCGCGTCAGTGGGGCGGTTTGGCTCGAAGATCTGCCGGCGTTTCGCGAGGGATTGGTCACCGTTCAGGATGAGAGCGGGATGTTGGTGGCTTGGGTGTTGGATCCTCAGCCGGGTCAATTGGTCTGCGACATGGCGGCGGGTCTGGGGGGGAAAGCCATTCACGCGCTGGAGCGCGCGAGCGATACCGTGCGCCTGACGGCACTGGACATCTCCGAAGCGCGTTTGGCACGATTGAAGGAGAACTTGGCACGCACTCGGTATCAAGACTCGGTTCGGATTGTCCATTCTCCTGCGGAACGGTATGCAGCACAGCATAGCGGTGAGTTTGACCGCGTCATCCTGGATGCTCCGTGCAGCGGGCTGGGCGTTCTGCGCCGACGGGTGGATGCGCGCTGGAAGAAGACAGAGGCAGACTTCAGCGATCTGGCCGCTGAACAGCGCTCGCTCTTGGAATCCGCGTGGACCTTGGTCAAGCGTGGAGGCATCATTGTGTACAGCACGTGCTCCACGGAACCGGAGGAAACGGAGGCGGTGTTAAGGGGCATATTGGATCGGCACCCCGATATGGTGAAGGAAGACGTTTCCCCCTATTTGCCGCATGAGGCACTCGGCGCGTTTGTAGAAGACAAGGCTTTGGTGCTGGCTCCGGGAGATTTGGGCATGGACGGTTTTTACATTGCCCGCATCCGCGTCGGAATCGCCGGTTTACCGGGGAGCGAACCCCCGATCACAAAGGAGGGATAGCATGACAACAAGCAGGGTGGAATTTGGCGACGTGCTGTCGATGGTGCCCAAGGAAATGGCGGCCTTGTTGGAGTCTCTAGGCGTGCCGAGATTTCGCGCCAAGCAGCTGTTTGAATGGCTCTGGCGCCACGGAGCGGAGAGCTACGAAGCCATTCAGGTGTGGCCCAAGGATTTGCGGGAGAAGATGACGGCACGCCACCCTTTTCAACGGCTCGAACTGGTGCAGCAGCAAGTGGCGCATGATGGGACCACTAAACTGTTGCTGCAGATGAAGGACGGCCAACGGGTAGAGACCGTGCTGTTGCCGCATCACTATGGCTACAGCGTTTGCGTATCTTCGCAGGTAGGGTGCGCCATGGGGTGCAAGTTCTGCGCCTCGGGGCTGAAGGGGCGTGTGCGGCAGTTGACGGCTGGGGAGATGGCTGATCAAGTGGCATTCGGCAATCAGGTGCTCCGCGAGCGGGGCGCTAAAATCAGCCGCATTGACGTCATGGGAATTGGCGAGCCTTTGGACAATTATGCGAATCTTATCCGGTTCTTAGAACTGGTTCATGACCCGGAGAGCCTCAATATAAGCTATCGCCACATTACGGTGTCGACCAGCGGACTGGTTCCCGCCATGAAGCAATTGGCGGACAGCGGCCTGCCGGTGACACTTGCCGTGTCGCTGCATGCCCCCACTGACGCACTGCGGTTGAAGTTGATGCCGGTGAATCGCGCCTACCCCTTGGCGAAACTGATGCCCATGTGCCGCTATTACGCGGAAACGACCGGCCGCCGGGTAACCTTTGAATACCTGCTCCTAAACGACATCAATGATGGTGAGGCGGAAGCGCGCCAACTGGCGGAACTGGTGCGGGGATTCCCCAGCCACGTCAATTTGATTCCGTGGAATCCTGTCGATGAGCATCCCTTTCAGCCGTCACCCCGTGACCATGTCCGACGTTTTCAAAGCATCGTGCAAGATTACGGAATTTCTTGTACGATACGGAGAGAATTAGGTCAGGAGATTGATGCGGCATGCGGCCAGTTGAGGCTGCGGGAGGAGGAAACGGTATCACCCTGAGAACGTTTGGGCGAAGTCACCGTGGCTTGAAACGGCCCAATAATGAGGACGCCTATTTGATGAGGCCTGTGGCTGGCGAGGGGTTTCTCGTGGCGGTGGCCGACGGTGTCGGCGGCGGTCCTGCCGGTCAAGAGGCGAGTCGCATGGCGCTCGAAACGTTGGATGATGCAGTGGGGATCGAGATCAAGGATATTGCCCGGTTGGCTTCGGCGGTGTCTTTGGCGAATCGTCGCATTTACGAGTCGGGCCAGCGCGATGACGCGCTCAATGGCATGGGGACGACACTGACGTCCGCCGTAGTTTTTCCTGGGCGACTTATGGTCGCCCATGTGGGAGACTCCCGTGCTTATCAATTATTGGATGACCATTTAGTGCGCTTGACCATCGACCACTCCCTGGCCGCTGAAATGGAACGCGCTGGCGGCCTCACCCCGGAGGAGGCGCAGCATCATCCCAACCGCAATGTATTGACACGGGTCATTGGCCCGTTTGACCGAGTCCGGATCGATGTGACGGAAATTTCCTGGGGATCGGGCGACCGGTTGCTTCTATGCACGGATGGCTTGACGGCGGTACTCTCTGACGATGACATTTTGGACTGCAGCCGGCGTTTAAGCGGCTATGCCCTGATTGATGCCCTGATTGAACTGGCGTTGAACCGCGGCGGACCCGACAATATTACGGTTGTCTTGGCTGAGCCGGACGAATCGGAAGGTGATAGCCATGGTCGGTAGCGTACTGGGCAACCGGTATGAAGTGCTGGAGCGGGTCGGCACGGGAGGCATGTCTCTGGTTTACCGGGCGCGGGACATCACCCTGAATCGGTTGGTCGCCGTGAAGATATTGAAGCATCAGTGGGCAGAGGATGCCGAAGTTGTGCGGCGCTTTGATCAAGAGGCGCGCGCCGCCGCATCATTGGTGGATCGGCACATTGTTCAAGTGTATGATGTCGGTCGCGATGAGCCCGACATTCATTATATGGTCATGGAACTGGTGGCTGGCGAAACCTTGCGTGCCAAAATCGATCGTGAGGCGCCGCTTCCCGTCAACACCGCCTTGGACATTGCGGACCAAGTGGCCCAAGGGCTGGAGGTCGCCCATGCGCGTCGGCTGGTGCACCGCGACATTAAGCCGCAGAATGTCCTGATAGCGCCGGATGGCGTGGTCAAAGTCACCGACTTCGGAATTGCCTATGCCGCCACTACAGGAACGCTGGTCAATACCGGATCGTTGTTGGGCACGGTGCAGTACCTGAGTCCGGAACAGGCTCGGGGCAAGCTGATCGGACCGCAATCCGACCTCTATTCCCTTGGGGTTGTGCTGTTTGAGATGTTGACGGGGAAGCTTCCCTTTGAAAGCGACAGCGCCATCGGCGTGGCCATCAAGCATCTGCAAGATGAGCCTCCGCGGATTGATGTACTCCGCCCCGAAGTGCCCGAAGTGGTGGCTAACATTGTGGAGCGCGCGTTGAGCAAAGACCCGGCTGAACGCTATCATTCGGCCCACGCTTTGCGGCAAGATATCGGACGAGTGCTGCACCCGGAACAATTCGTCGGAGAAGGGCCCCACGAAGTGGTGCCAGTTGAGACTCCGGCCGGTCGTCGCACCAACCGACCCACCGCTGAGGCAGCCCCGGCGTCTTCCGTGAAGCGCCGAAAGTGGCTCCCCTGGGCCATTGTTGGGGCTGCGGTGGTCCTGCTGGTGGGAGGCGGAGCATATGCTTTCAACCGTTGGCTCAATCCGCCCATTGTGGCGGTTCCGAATGTGAACGGGCGGTCGCTGGCCGAAGCGCGGTCGCTCTTGTCGAAACGTGGGCTGACGCCGGTCGTCAATGGGCACGCGCCGTCGTCTCGCGTCCCCAAAAACTACGTATTGCGGGAAAATCCGGGACCCGGTTCGCGCATCAAGTCAGGCCAGGCGGTGGCGCTGATTTTGTCCTCGGGTCCAACCACCGTTCCGACCCCTGGGGTGACCAATGAGGATATCTATCAAGCGCAACAGTCACTCAAGATTATGGGCCTCAAAGTGCGGGTTCGGCATGTCGCCTCCAACCTGCCTGGTGGCGAGGTGGTGCGCCAAAGTCCGCGCGGTGGTACCTCCGTGGCTGAGGGAAGCACCGTCACCGTATGGGTTTCGAACGGCCCCAAGGCGGCGGCATCCGGCATGCCGGACCTGATTGGGCTCACGGTGCCGCAGGCGGCCAGTGCCCTGGCTGGCTTGAACGTGACCGTAGGCACGCCGAGTTCCCAATGGTCCACTGAACCGGCCAACACCATCATTGACCAAAGTCCGGCGCCGTATTCCAGCCTTCAGGGTGTAACCAGCGTAAGCGTCACGGTGTCGAACGGCCCGAGTCCCGTCAGTGCGTCGCTGCCGAAAAACGTGACCGTGGCGCGCTGGACCATTCCGTCCAGTGCCAGCCCCAAATCTCTCTTTAAGGTGGTGGTCACGGACCAGGCGGGGAACACCGAGGTGTTTTACCAGCAGGTCAATCCAGGCCAGCAGGTGGAATATCCGGTGACATGGTATGGAACCAATGGGCAGATCTTTGTCTCGTTGAACGGACAGGTGGAGGCTCCCCAGACATTGACGCCGAACCTGAGTTCCAGCACCACGCCGACGCCTTCGAGCAGCGCGCCCAGCACCAGCACAGGCCCCAGTTCGTCCAATTCAAGCACCTCGGCGCCTAGTGGAGGGCACTAGATGCAGGGACTGGTGACACTGCTGGAAGCCAACCGGCCCACGGTCTCCCTCCCCGATGGCACAACCTATCTGTGCTATCTCAAAGGGCGCATCAAGCGGGACGTGGGCCGCATCATGGTTGGCGACCGCGTCATCATCGAACCAACAGACCCCGGGGAAGCCCGGATCGACGCCGTCTTGCCCCGGGACAATCAGTTGGTGCGGCCCCCGGTGGCCAACGTGGGCGGACTCTTTGTGGTATTCAGCCTGACCGAGCCCTCCGGAAGCCTGGAGTTGTTGGACAAGCGGCTGGTGATGGCGCGAATCCACGGGCTGGAGGCGGAGATTGTCTTATCCAAGGCGGATTTGCCAGGCAACAGGCAAGACTTGAGCCGCATTCAGCAGGTGTACGAGGCGGCTGGCTATCGCGTGTGGCAGGTATCCAGTCCCCGGGGGCTGGGCCTTCAGGAACTGGTTCGGGAGCGGCGCGCCGGGATTTGGGTGCTGACTGGGGAAAGCGGAGTCGGCAAGTCCACGCTGCTGAAGGCTATCATACCCTCAGCCCAAGCTGAGACTCAGGAACTGAGCCGCATCGGACGTGGTCAGCAGACGACGCGGTGGGTACGGCTTTACCAGATGCACGGATACTGGCTGGCCGACAGCCCGGGGTACACCGCCTTGGAATCCACGGTCGCGGAAGCGGCCATGATTCGGGAAGGATTTCCTGAGTTTGAGGGGCACCGGTGCCGGTTTGCCGATTGTCTCCATCGTCAGGAGCCTGGCTGTGGGGTGAAGGAAGCTTTGTCGACCGGGGAGATTGCGGAATGGCGATATCAGCATTACCAAAAGCTGTTGACGGAATGGGTGAAAGCCTACTAGGGCAAACGAAGGGAGGCGGAATGGTTGCTGCAAATCGCTCCATCCATATTGTCCGCGGATTTTGCGCATCTCGCGCAAGATATTGAAAAGGTCGCCGGGGCGGCCGACTTGTTGCATCTGGACATCATGGACGGCCGCTTTGTGCCGAATATTACCATGGGTCCCATGGTTGTCGAAGCTGTCCGAAAAGCGACTGATCTGCCGCTGGATGTGCATATGATGATTGTGGAACCCGATCGATACGTGTCCGAATTCCGAAAAGCTGGGGCCGATATGATTTCCGTTCATGTCGAGGCGTGTCCCCATTTGGAGCGGACGGTTGGCCTCATTCACGAGGTCGGGGCCCTGGCCGGCGTTGCGATTAACCCGGCCACACCGGTGGAAGTCTTGGTCGACATCCTGCCAGAGCTGGACTATGTGCTGGTGATGAGTGTCAACCCCGGGTTTGGCGGTCAAGCGTTTTGGCCGAGGGCGTTGGATAAGTTGCGGCGAGTCGTCTCGCTGCGCGGCGATCGGGCGCGTCCCTTGATTGAAGTTGACGGCGGAATCAATGCCGAGACGGCGCCGCAGGCGCGGGAGGCCGGCGCCGAAATTCTCGTGGCCGGATCTTATGTGTTTGGCGCGACGGATCCCGTCGAGCGCATCAAAATTCTTCGCCGCGATTGAGGCACCTTTCCTTGCCCGCCTTCGTAGCATGATGATTGCCACAGTCATCGACGCTGGCGAAGGGGGTGGGGAATATGCGAACCTTCCGGTATGGTCTTCGATTTCGAAGCAATGGCCCTAAGAAGATCTGGGGTGTTGTCATTGCCATTGCCGGGGCCCTGCTTATCTTGAAGGTGTTGCCGCTGTGGATCTGGCCGTTTGGTATCGGACTTTGGCTGCTGTGGGCCGGCCTAGGACCAATCGTTGTCGGTGGCGCATTGATTTGGGTGGGCTGGCGGATCTTGTCAGCATCTTAGCCTGTGGTTCGGGGACAAAAGAAAGGATGGGTGCGATGCAGGTTCAAGTCGTTAAAGTGCCGCGGTTTATTGGTAAAATTCTTCAGGTAGTGCTGGGGTTTTGGAGCACCAAGTAACAGACGAGGTGATGAAAACGGATTATCGGATTCGGGCGACGGCAGCGGAGGGATTGTTGCGTGCGGTGGCGGTGTCTCTCACCGGGGCTGCAGGCGAGGCCCAACTGGCCCATCAAGCATGGCCGGTGGCTGCCGCCGCCATGGGCCGGCTGATGACAACGGCCGCCATGGTGGGCAGCGATATGAAAGAGGATGTGGGACGAATTACCGTCGAAGTGAATGGCGGTGGTCCCTTGGGCCGGGTGGTGGCGGAAATCCGTCCGGATGGGAGTCTTCGCGCGCGGGTGCAGCACCCAGCGGTCGACCTCCCCCTGCGGGCGGACGGCAAATTGCCGGTGGGACAAGCTGTCGGCGTTGACGGCTACTTTCGGGTCATGCGGCAAGATCTCTTCGGCAACGCATATCAGGGTCAGGTGGAGCTTCAATCGGGCGAGATTGGTGAGGACTTTCTGCACTACTTGTGGCAGTCCGATCAGGTGGCGAGTGCGGTGTCCGTTGGTGTGCTGGTTGGGACGGAAGGATTGGTCATTGGTGCGGGCGGCGTGATGGTTCAGGCCTTGCCTGGATGTCCCAAGGACCTGGTTGACCGCGTCGCGGGCCAGTTTGAGCAGTTGACACAAATAAGCCGTCGGCTGGCCGACGGCGAAACGTTGGAATCGCTAGTGCAGGAAGTGCTGCCCGAACCGATTCACTGGTATTCCCAAGAGCCATTGGCATGGCGTTGCTGGTGCGACCGGGAGCGGATTCAAGATATGTTGAAAACCTTGCCGGACAGCGACCTCTTGGACCTCATCAGCGATGGCGGCGCCGAGGTGACCTGTCACTTTTGCCGCACAGCCTATCACTTTCAAACGGATGAACTGGAATCCTTTCGGAAGAGCGCGTCAACCTAGATGGCGCGCTCGACCCGACCGGAACGAAGGCAACGCGTGCACACATAAATCCGCTTGGTTCGGCCGTCAATTCGCGCACGAACACGCTGAATGTTTGGCTTCCATACGCGCTTGGTTTTCTTGTGCGAATGGCTCACGTTGTTGCCATGAACCGTGTGCTTGTCGCAGATTTCGCAACGATATGCCATAATTCGGACCCTCCTTCGACGCCGTGACATTCTTAGCTATGGTAACATAGGAGCCAAGCAGATGCAAGCATCGAAAGGATGTTGGCAGCATGGAGAAGCGCACCGAATGGGGCCAGACCGTGGTCCATGACGAGGTTTTGGGGGCCATCGCATCCCGCGCCGCATTGGCCGTTCCCGGGGTGGTCCACATGACCCAGCACGGCCTTGGCGACAACCTCAACAGCCTGGTTCGGCATGATGTGATTGGACGCGGTGTACGGGTCACTGAACTTCCCGATGGGCATTACAGCGTCGAACTGCATCTGGTGGTGCAGTATGGCATGCGGATGGCGCAGATTGGCCGGCAGGTGGCCGACCAAATCAATGCAGCGCTAAAGGACGCGGTCGGCCTTTACCCAGATCACATCAACATACACATTGAAGGAGTCCGAGCCGTTGGCGAATGAAGTCGCACAGCCGGGATTATGGCGTATGGTCGGTGCCACCCTAATGACCTGGATGGAGGGTGGATTGGCCGAGTTGGCCCGGCACGAGCAGCAACTGAATCAACTGAATGTCTTTCCCGTGCCAGATGGAGACACGGGGCACAATATGGTGGGAACGGTGGAAAGTGCTGTGCGCGCCATGCGGTCGAACGGTGACAGCACCTTGGCGGCTGTGTGGCAAAGGATTGCCGACGGTGCGCTGATGGGTGCGCGGGGCAATTCGGGAGTGATTTTGTCGCAAATACTGATGGGGTTTTCTGAGTCATCCGAGGCGCTGTCTTTTTTTGAGGCGCGCGACCTGAAGCGCGCCTTTCGACGGGCAGCCGAGCGGGCCCGACAGCAGGTCGCGCATCCCGTGGAGGGAACAATTCTGACGGTCGCTGATGCCATGGCGGAGGGATGCCGGGATGATGGGGATCTAATCGGGTGTCTGTCCAGCGCGGTGGACGCAGGAGAAGAGGCGCTGCTCCACACGCAAGAGCAGTTGCCTGCGCTAGCCCATGCCGGCATGGTGGATGCCGGCGCATTGGGATACGTGTCCTTGGTGCGTGGCTGGCTATTGGCGGCTCGTGGCGAAGGGCCAGCCCCTGTGGCCGAGTCGCTGCCTAAAGCCACGCATTCGCATCATGCGGTGGCGGATGATGCAGAGATTCCCTATTTTTATGATGTTGAGGCCCTCGTGTACCGGTTCCGCATGGAGGACCCGGCCGAATTCCTGTCAGAGCAATTGCCCCGCATTGGAGATTCGGTTGTGATTGCGCCGGGCCGGGATCAACTGAAAATCCACGTGCATACCGACCAACCAGTTCGCCTGATGGAGCTCCTGACCCGTGTCGGCGACATTCGCCAGATGGAGTGCTTGGATATGCGACAACAGGTGGCCGAGCGCCATATAGCGCCGGGATTGACCGTCGTTGCGCCGGTCCCGCTCCACCCGCTGTTTCGTGATGCCCACCGCGTACTGACGCCCGAAGTGGGCGTCGATGCGCCCCACACCCTCTGGATTAACCCGCCGCAAGCGTTGGAGCAGGGTTTGGCGGTGCCGTCCGTGGGGGCGGCGGGCCAGGTAACGATGGAATACGATCCCGGTGAATCATGGAGCGTCAATCGCGAGCGAATGGAGGCGTGTCTACGCGCCATGCGTTGGTGGATCGTCAACCGGGTCGGGACGGGGTATCAGTGGGCGGGGACGGTGTATGAGTCCCGCCAAGCGTTGGGAGCGGCGGTGCAGCGGGAAATCCCGCATTTAGGCGTTATTACAGTGTACTTAAGTCAAAATGCACGGCGGGAGGAGGCAGCCTTTTGGCAGGACGCATTCAACGCCGAACTCGTGCAGGTGCCCCATCAAAGTCCCTGGATGGAGATCGTCTGGCAGGCTTAGGCTTGGCTGACGGCGTTGGGCGATTGCCCGGCGTGGGTCCCAAACGAGCACAGGACTTCGCCAAGCTGGGGGTCGAATCCATTCAGGACTTGGTGACGCTGTGGCCGCGGCGGCACGTTGACCGTACCGTATTGACGCCGATATGGCAGCTTCGGCCGGGTGTGCACGCCACCGTTCGGGCCCGTGTTGAGGCGGCGGAGATGCGGTTTCCGGGTCCTCGCAGGAGCTATCTAAAGGTGCGCGTTGCCGATGGCACGGGAACCCTCGAGGTCACGTTCTTTCATGCTGCCTGGCTGAAGCGCCAACTGGTGCCCGGTGCCGATGTGGTCCTGTCGGGACGGGTTGAGGCGTTTCGAAACCGCCTGTCCATGACGCACCCCGAAGTGGAAGTGCTGGAAACCGGGCAGGCCCCGCGGTTGGGGCTGATTCCGGTTTACCCCCTGGCCGGTGATTTGAAGCAGCGGTTTGTGCAGGAATTGGCCGAGCGCGTCGTGCCGCGCTGGGCCGCCCAAATGGCCGATCCCTTACCCGAGATGCTGAAGAAGCAGGAGGATCTGCCGGAACGGGCATGGGCCATTCTTCACCAGCACTTTCCCGTCAACGCGGACGAGTTGGAGCGCTCGCGGCGTCGATTGGTGTTTGACGAGTTTCTGCGGATGTCCTTGGCCGTGTTATGGCTTCATCGGACCGAGCCGGGGGTGGAGGCGCCCGCGCTGGATACGGCTAATCGGTTGGTGTCCCGGTTCCTTGATGGCTTGCCGTTTCAGCTCACGACGGGGCAGGCAGGCGCCTGGGAGGAGATTCGTCGGGACTTGTCCGACCATCGCCCAATGGCCCGTCTGCTACAAGGCGATGTGGGATCCGGGAAGACCATGCTGGCCGCCCTGACCATGGTCTCGGCGGTTGGCAGCGGGTATCAGGCTGCGTTGATGGCCCCAACCGAGTTGCTGGCCGAACAACACTTTCTGTTGTTTGAGCGCTTGCTGTCCCCGTTTGGCGTCACTGTTCTGTTTGTGACGGGTCGGGGACGCGATCGGGCGGCGTTAAAGTCCAGACTGGCCAGCGATGAGCCCTTGGTGGCCATTGGTACGCAGGCCTTGGTGTCGGAGGGCGTGGAATTCGGACGGTTGGGTGCCGTGGTCGTGGACGAGCAGCATCGCTTTGGGGTCCGACAACGGGCGCAGTTAGGGGCAAAGGGACTGTTCCCCCATATGCTGGTGATGACAGCCACACCCATTCCCCGAACGCTGGCTTTGACCCTTTACGGGGATCTCCAAGTGTCGCAGATCCGCGGACTGCCGCCTGGGCGACAGCCCATCGCGACCCACCACGTGCCCATGAAGGATCGGCGCGACGCGTACTTGAAGGTGATGGAGTCTGTTCGACAGGGGCGCCAGGCCTATGTGATTTGCCCGCTGGTAGAGGAGAGTGAAGAAAGTCAGGGCCGTGCTGCGACATTATTGGCGGAGGGTATGCAGAAAATTCCCGGATGGCGGGTCGGCTTGATTCATGGCCGCATGTCCGCGAAAGACAAGTCCATCGTGATGGAGGCCTTTCGCGATGGCGAGATCGACGTGCTGGTGGGAACCACTATTTTGGAAGTCGGGGTTGATGTCCCCAATGCTACGGTAATTGTCATCGAAGGTGCCGATCGCTTTGGATTGGCTCAGTTGCATCAACTCAGGGGGCGCGTGGGGCGTGGGCAGCACGCGTCGGAGTGTTTCTTGCTGGCGGACCCGTCTACCCCGGAGGGAGAAGCACGCCTCAAGGCGATGGTGGAAACGCAAGATGGTTTGAAGCTGGCCGAACATGACCTGGAAATCCGCGGTCCGGGCGAAGTGTTGGGGGTGCGTCAGCACGGTGTGGCCGGGTTTCAATTGGCCAATCCGTTGAAGGACTTAGCCCTGTTGGAGCACGCCCGCGAGGTGGCGCGCGCCATTTTAACCGAGGATCCAGAGCTGGCCCATGACGTTCATCAGGGACTGAGAACCTGGGTATTCGAGGCTCTCGAAGCGGCACTTCCCGGCCATGTGCTACACTAAAGACAAACGATAGATGCTGCGGAGCTTCCGTGGGAGGAGGTCGGTATGCCGAACGATACCCCGGCGCAAGGCGCTTTGATATCATGGACATTTTTAACCAACTACGGCCACGTTCTCATTCTCATTGCGCAGGAACCCATGATCCGCGCCCGCGATTTATCCCGTCAGGTGGGGATTACGGAGCGGGCGGTGCAGCGCATTGTTGCCGATTTAGCCAATGAGGGATACGTGTCCCGGCAACGGGTTGGGCGGCGCAACCGCTACGTGGTGCATTTTGACCAGCCATTGCGTCACCCAGTGGAGAACCGGTTCACAGTGGGTGACCTGCTGCGGTTCTTGCGGGATGGGCCGGGCCAATAGCCGTGCATGCCTTGACAGGACCATGTGAGTGCTGTTATCATGGGATAAATATGTTTCGACAGGCGATGAATGGGAAGAGTACCCGTCGTGGAACTTACAAGCGAGCCGGAGAAGGTGGGAGCCCGGCAAGGGAAAGACGGCGAATGGCCCCAGGAGCTGCTACCCGAAGATGCAGTAGGCGTAGCCGGATTCTTCCTCCGTTAACCAGGAAGGCATATCGGATTTGTTTTCAAATCCCGTATGTGTGAGAGAGGCTTTCAGCCTAATTGGGGTGGCACCGCGGAGGAACCTTCGTCCCTTGAGGATGAGGGTCTTATTGTTTTTTGCGGAGGGAATAATTTGGAGATTATTGAAGCAAGGTCCGGCGAGCAGATTTGGGATGATGGCCAGGCCGAACATGTCAGCATTGTCCGAAAGTATGCGGTTGACCAACTGACGCCGATTTCCGCCTATCTGCGGCTGCGGCCCCTCGGTGCGCATACGCTTCTGGAAAGTGTGGAGGGCGACGACAAGGTTGCCCGTTATTCGTTCATCGCCATCGGCGAATGGGCCCGTTTGCTGGAGGCCAATGGCCAAGCAGTGCTGGTGAGTCCCGAAGGGACCGAAGTAGAAACTGACCCCCTCGTGCTCATCCGCAAGCAGCAAGCCCGGCAACTCATCGCCGTACCTGAAGCGGTGGAACTTCCGTTTGTCGGTGGCGCTGTCGGTTACTTTGCCTATGACTGGGTCCGTCATTTGGAGCGGTTACCGCGCCAGCACGAGCGCCGCGGTCCCGCTTGGGAGTGGGTGTGGCCCAAAGCGGTGGTGGCGTTCGACCATCGTCGGCAGGAAGTGACCGTCATTGTGGAGACGATGCGCGATCAGGTTGACCAGGGCAGAGCGCGTTTGGGGATTTTGGTGGAGGCGTTGCGCCAACCGTTGATGCTGGCCGAACCGATTGCCCGCGCCCTGACCGGAGTGGAATCGACGTTGACGGAGCCCGAGTTCGTCGCCATGGTCGAGCGAGCCAAGGAGCACATCGTCCTGGGGGACATCTTCCAAGTGGTGCTGTCGCAGCGGTTGGGCGCCCGGATTGCGGGCGATCCCTTCAATCTTTACCGGCGGTTGCGCCATGTGAATCCATCGCCATATCTGTTTTTCATGGATACGCCCCGACGCACGCTTGCGGGCTCATCCCCAGAAACGTTGGTGCGTGTGGAGAAGGACATGGCCATCAATCGGCCCATTGCCGGGACCCGGCCGCGCGGCAAGACCGCAGAGGAGGATGCCGCCTTGTGGGAAAGCCTTCTCAGTGATCCCAAGGAGCGGGCTGAGCACGTGATGCTGGTTGACTTGGCTCGGAACGATCTCGGCCGCATCTGTGAGTACGGAACGGTCACCGTCGAGGAATTTATGGTGAAGGAGCTCTATTCGCACGTGATGCACATCGTTTCCGAGGTGCGAGGGAGACTGCGCCAGGATATGGACGCCCTGGATGTTCTCGCAGCGTCGTTTCCGGCCGGCACACTGACGGGGGCTCCGAAAATCCGGGCTATGGAAATCATTGAGGAATTGGAGCCGGTTGCGCGCGGAGCATACGGCGGCATCGTCGGATATTGGTCACACCGTGGGGATTTGGATGCGTGCATCACCATTCGGACGCTGGAAATCGAGCAAGACATGGCGTACGTCCAGGCTGGTGCTGGCATTGTCGCTGACAGTGACGCGAAACTGGAATACCAAGAGTCGTTGAATAAGGCGGCAGCGGCCCTCAAGGTGCTCGCGCCCGGAGAGGAGGAGTGGCTGTGATTTTGGTCATCGACAACTACGACTCGTTTACCTATAACTTAGTCCAATACTTGGGCCAGATGGCGGAGGTCACGGTGGTGCGGAATGACGCCATCACCGTGGACGAGGTGCGGGGCCTCCATCCGGCGGGCGTGGTCATCTCTCCGGGGCCAGGGCGCCCGGACGATGCGGGGATATCGGTGCCGCTCATCCGGGCGTTGGGAGCCAACACGCCCATCTTGGGCGTGTGTCTGGGCCATCAGGCGATTGCGGAAGCCTATGGCGGATGCGTCGTTCCAGCCAGCCGACTGATGCACGGGAAGGCGGACAGCATTCGTCATCATGGGCAAGGGTTGTTCCGGAATTTGCCCAACCCGATGATAGCGGGCCGCTACCATTCTCTCATGGTGGATGTCGCGGCCGTGCCTGACCTCGAGGTCGACGCTTCCAGCGATGACGGAACGGTAATGGCCATTTCCCATCAACGTCACCCAGTGTACGGCATCCAGTTCCATCCAGAATCTGTGCTGACTCCTGAAGGGATGACGTTGTTGGCGCATTTTGTTGATTTAACGGTATCCGCACCCGCGGTAAAAGGAGCAAGCTTATGAAGGACATTATTCTCGACAGTCTCGAGGCCTTGGGTCGGGGCGACACTCTCAGCCGTGCGACGGCCTTTGAGCTTATGGATGCCATTATGCAAGGCCAGGCCACACCGTCTCAAATTGGGGGCGTGCTGATGGCACTGCGAGTGCGTGGCGAGACAGTGGATGAACTGACAGGCTTCGCGGAGGCTATGCGAAGCCATGCCGAGATGGTCCCCGTCAAGCATCATCCACTGATTGATACCTGCGGCACGGGCGGGGATCGCTCATTTACATTCAACGTGTCCACTGTGTCGGCTTTCGTGGTGGCGGGTGCAGGACTTCACGTGGCGAAGCACGGCAATCGATCGGCCACGTCGAAAAGCGGCAGCGCGGACTTGCTAGAGGCCCTCGGCATTGCGATCCAGAGTGAACCTGCCCGTGTGGCGGAACTCATTGACGATGTTGGGTTCGGGTTCTTGTTTGCCCAGCAGGTGCATACGTCCATGCGCCATGCCGCCCCAACCCGGAAAGAGCTGGGTGTGCGCACAGTCTTCAACATTTTAGGGCCTCTCACCAATCCTTGTGCGCCGGAGTACCAATTGATGGGTGTGTTTGCGCCCGAATGGGTTGAACCCCTCACCGCAGTTTTAGCGCGGCTGGGCGTGAGGCGCGCCATGGTGGTGCATGGGCATGGCGGGCTGGATGAGGTCTCGTTGTCGGGGCCAACCACGTATGGTCTGGTCATTGACGGGGAAATCAGCCGAGGGATTTTGACCCCGGAGGATTTGGGATTGCCCCAATACCCGGTAGGATCCTTCACCGGTGGGGACCCGGCCGCGAACGCTCGCATTTGTCGGGCGATTGTGAGTGAGCGGGCCGAGGGGCCGATGACCGACATGGTCTTGGCTAATGCGGGTGTGGCGCTCTACGTGGGTGGACTGGCCATGTCTCCTCGCGAGGGGGTAGAGATGGCTCGTGGCGTGATTCAGGCAGGGCGGGCCCATGCGGTCCTCGAGGATTTGATACGAGCGTCGGATGACATGATGCGCGAACGGAGGGACGCCTGATGTTTTTGGATGCCATTGTAGCCTCCGTCGATGAGCGGGTCGAGCGCCTCCAGAAGGATGCGGCGGAACTGCGCCAACGAGCCGAGGCCGCGGGACCGGCGCGGTCGCTTCGCCAAGCCTTGACGGCGGATGAGGGTGGTCTCCAGGTGATTGCGGAATGCAAACAAAAGTCACCCTCGAAGGGTTGGCTGACCGATCATTACGATCCCGTAGCGCAAGCGTTGCGATACGAGCAGGAAGGGGCGAGCGCCATCTCGGTGCTGACCGAGCCGGAATACTTTGCCGGAGACCTGAGTCACTTGGAAGCAGTTCGCGCCAAGGTGCGACTGCCTGTGCTCCGAAAGGATTTCGTTCGGGATCCCGTGCAACTCTTTGAGGCGCGTGCACATGGCGCGGATGCGGCACTCCTTATCGTACGCATTGTGGATGATGCGCGGCTGAAGGACTTGTGTGAAACGGCCCGGGGCATTGGACTGGAGGTGCTCGTGGAAATTCACTCGGCCTCCGAGGCGGAGCGGGCTTTGGCCTTGAATCCGGCCATCGTTGGGGTCAACAATCGGGATCTTGACTCGTTTGACACGCGGCTGGAGTTTTCGCGTGACATGGCGGCGCGGTTGGACCCGTCCATCGTGCGCGTCAGCGAAAGCGGCATTCAAACCGTTGATGACCTGCGCTTGGTGAAGTCGTGGGGCTACCAGGCGGTGCTGGTTGGCGAGTCCCTGATGCGGGGCAGTGCTCTCCTAAGGACTTGGTCTGATGGCGACCGTCATTAAAATATGTGGTCTCCAGGACGCTGGGACAGCACGGGCGGCGCGATCGCTGGGGGCCGACTATTTAGGGGTCGTTCTGACGGAAAGTCGCCGTAGGATCAGTGTTGAAGCGGCAGCCGCACTAATAGCGGAAGTGCCGGGGGCCGAATTTGTGGCGGTGGGACGCGATGTGCCGGACGCGCTGTTTCAAGCCATGCTGAGACTTCCGGTCGCGGGAGTGCAACTGCATGGGAAGACCCCAGCCGATTGGATCGTCCGGACCCGGGCGGCGGGGAAGTGGGCGATTGCAACCCAACTGGACCCCAATGCCGATGTGGTGCTCTTGGACGGCACCGTCCCGGGGAGCGGTCAGCCGCGGGAATGGACCAAGCCTCCCTATAGCCGGCCGATTTGGCTTGCGGGTGGTCTGCATCCAGACAATGTCCAAGCGGTGGTGCGGAGGCTGCGCCCTGAGGGTGTCGATGTGTCCAGCGGTGTCGAAAAAGATGGTCAGAAACGCGTGGAGCTGATTGCGCGGTTTATTCAGGAGGTTAAACATGGCGACAAAGAAAGTACCTGATCGGTTTGGACGGTTCGGCCCGTTTGGCGGCCGTTATGTCCCGGAAACCTTGATGCCGGCAGTGGATGCATTGGAGCACGCCTATCAGGAAGCGCGCCGCGATTCCGGTTTTCGCCGGGACCTGGGCGAGCTCTTGAAGGATTACGTAGGTCGTCCCACCCCTCTTCGCCGTGCGGACCAAATGAGCCAAGCGGTGGGATTTGACGTGTATCTGAAACGGGAGGACTTGAACCATACCGGCGCTCATAAGATTAACAACACCATTGGCCAAGTCCTGTTGGCCCGACGCATGGGAAAGACGCGCATTATCGCGGAAACGGGAGCGGGCCAGCACGGCGTGGCTACCGCCACGGCGGCGGCGCTGTTCGGACTGAAGGCGGAAATCTACATGGGGGCCGAAGATGTCAAGCGACAGGCGTTGAACGTCTATCGCATGAAACTCTTGGGAGCCCAGGTGCATCCGGTCGAATCCGGCACCCGCACCCTGAAGGACGCCACCAACGAAGCGATTCGCGACTGGGTGACCAATGTGCGCGATACGTTCTACGTCATTGGCTCCGTTGTTGGACCGCATCCCTATCCCATGATGGTGCGCGATTTTCAATCGGTTATCGGCAAGGAAGCGCGCCGGCAGATGCTGAAGGTGACAGGAGACTTGCCGACTCACATTGTGGCCTCCGTTGGCGGGGGTTCGAACAGCATGGGCATTTTCTATCCCTTTCGGCATGATGCGGTGCAGCTAATCGGCGTCGAGGCCGCCGGCGAAGGCGTCGAAACCGGCCGTCATGCGGCCAGCATTCAGGTGGCTGAGCCCGGAATCCTGCATGGAAGCCTTAGCTATCTCTTGCAGGACGAGGATGGACAAATCCAACCGGCGCATTCCATCTCTGCCGGACTGGACTATCCCGGCGTGGGGCCGGAGCATGCCTATTTCCACCATACCGGACGGGCGCAATATGTGGCCATTCGCGATGATCAAGCGCTCGAGGCCTTTCATCAACTGTCTCGTTGGGAAGGCATTATCCCCGCGCTCGAAAGCGCTCACGCCGTGGCTTGGGTGATCCAGGAAGCCCACCGGCTAAAGCGCGAGGGAGCGCGCGTCCTGATTAATCTCTCGGGACGAGGGGATAAGGATGTTGACCAAGTCTTTCTTTACGAGCAAGGAGGCCATCATGAATAAAATTGCCGAGGCTTTTGCGCGTGCCAACGCCCAAGGCCGGCCTGCCCTCATTCCCTATGTGACGGCTGGATTTCCGCAGCTCGAACGGCTTCCCGGGCTAGTGCGCGCGTTGACGGAGGCCGGGGCCGACATTATCGAGGTGGGCATTCCCTTTTCTGACCCCTTGGCGGATGGTCCGGTGCTGCAAAAGGCGGCCACGGAGGCGTTGGCTCAGGGAACCCGGGTGCGCGCCATTTTGGATGCGGTGTCGGGTCTGACGGGCGAAGCGCCTCCCATGGTTTTCCTCACCTATATCAACCCCGTCTTTCACTATGGGATTGAACAGTTTTCGCACGACGCCAAGGCGGCGGGGATGGCCGGCCTGATCATTCCCGACTTGCCATGGATCGAGGGACGGGACATGCGCCGGGCCGCGGAGCGAAGCGGATTGGCGTTGATTCCTTTGGTCGCGCCGACGTCGACCGATGCGCACTTGACGGCCATCAAGAAGGCGCAAGGATTTGTGTATGGAGTCTCCGTCACGGGAGTGACAGGCGTTCGTCAGACGGTGGACCAGGGCGTAGAGCCCTTGGTGCAGCGGGTCAAAGCGATGGTTGATTTGCCTGTAGCGGTGGGATTTGGCATCGCTGGCCCACGTCAGGCAGTGGAGGTCGGCCGCGTGGCGGATGGCGTCATTGTCGGGAGCGCTCTCGTGCAGGCCATTGCCGAACGGCCTAACGCGGCGGAGCAGGTGGCTTACGATTGTGTCCACGAATTGCGATTGGCGCTGGACAATATGGTGACGAAGGCTTGACACCACTCATCGAGTAGTGTAAGATGCGGAGAAATTCCATACCCTAAAGCGATGAGCGGGACGGCGTCCGGAGTGGAAGTGGCCCAGAGAGTCGGCAGCATGATGGTGAAAGCCGAACCCTTTCCCCGAGACCATACCCCCGTGAGTGTGCATCGAAATTCGTGAGAAGAGTAGAGAATCCGGCATCCGTCCGTTATTCGGAGCGGCTGTGTTGGCAGCCGACACAAGAGGGTTCTTGCCGAAGATGGCGAGAGCCACTTAGGGTGGTACCGCGGAGAAGCCTTCGTCCCTATCAGGGATGAGGGCTTTTGGTGTTTTTTGGGCGAGCCATGAGGGATTTGATGCGAGGGAAGGGTGAGTGCGGGTGGGATCCACGGAGACAGCAGAGCCGGTCGTGTCGGTAAGGAAGCCATACAAGTTGGTGAGTCGGGATTTTCATCCCGATGACAGCGTCATTCAAGTCGGCAATGTCGCCTTCGGCGGCAATAAAGTGATTGTCATGTCTGGACCGTGTGCCGTGGAGAGCCGCGAACAGGTGATGCAGTCGGCCGAGTTTATGCAGCGGATCGGTGTGCCGGTTCTTCGTGGCGGCGCCTATAAACCCCGCACTTCGCCCTACAGTTTTCAAGGCATGCGGGTGGAGGGCCTCAAGATTTTGGCCGAAGCGCGGGAGCGTTACGGTGTGCTGATTGTGACCGAGGCCGTCGATCACGAGAGCTTGGCCAATGTGGCCGAATGGGCGGACATTGTCCAAATTGGCGCGCGCAACATGCAAAATTTTGAGCTTCTGAAGGCCGCCGGCCAAACCGGCAAGCCGGTGCTCCTCAAGCGGGGACTGGCTGCCACGATTGACGAATGGCTGATGGCGGCGGAATACATTGCGGCCAACGGCAACATGAATATCATCCTCTGTGAGCGCGGCATCCGTACGTATGAGACCAAGACCCGCAACACACTCGACATCAGTGCTGTTCCGGTGGTGAAGCAATTGAGCCACTTGCCGGTGGTGATCGACCCATCCCATGCCGCCGGTCAATGGCAGTGGGTGGCACCGTTGGCGCGGGCCGGGGTCGCGGCAGGCGTTGATGGACTCATCATCGAAGCGCATCCCAATCCCGCCGAAGCCTTGTCTGATGGCCCTCAAAGCTTGAATTTCCGTCACTTGGAAGAGCTGATGGGTGAAGTGGGGCTGATTGCCCAAGCCTTGGGGCGCGACCTGTGAAAGTCGGCATTATTGGTGTGGGTCTCATTGGCGGCTCCTTGGCGAGGGCTCTCCGCCAGCGGGGCGTGGAGCTCTTTTTGGATGATGCGGATGCGTCCACCCGAGACCAACTGAGGGCGATGAGCCTGGGCACCGTAGAGGCTTGGCCCCAATGGATTCACAAGATGGACGCCGTAGTGCTGAGCATTCCGATTCTTGAGGTGCCCGCCATAATTCATCAGATCGTACCCAAAATGGCATCGACCGCCTGGTTGGTGGATGTGAGTTCCATGAAGCGACCAGTGCAGGAGGCGCTGCTGTGGGCAGGCGAGCGGGTTCAGGTCATGCCGGTCCACCTCATGGCAGGACGGGAATTGGCCGGTTTGGGGGCGTCGGATGCCGACCTCTTCAAGGGTTGCGTTTTTGCGGTGATTGACGTGGGCATGGGCGTTCCGGATCTGGAAACGGTGGGTTGGTGGCGGGACCAGTTGGACACCTTGCCGGTGGGGTTTTGGACCATCGACGAGCATGACGCTGCCATCGCTTGGGTGAGTCAACTCCCGTTTATCGTGTCGCGGGCGCTGCGCATGGTTATCGACCGCGAATTCCCCGAAGCCCGTCGGTTGGCGGGACCCGGATTTCGGGACACCACGCGAGTTGGCTTGAGTTCATTGGAGGCCCTCTGGCCTTTCATTGAGGCCAACCGCGCGGAATTGGCGCAAGCGGTCGAGGCTATCGAGGAAGAGCTGAGCCACTGGCGTGCCGTATTGAGGAACCCCCAACCACCGCGGCAAGCGCCTGTCGCCCAGCGGGCGACAAGGAAACTAGGGCACCGCAAATAACCAGAAGATTGAAGGCGGGGAAGCAATCCATGCTGGAATTAACTCCTTGGAATCGGCCGGTTGAGGCTCGGGTGACAGTCCCGGGCGACAAGTCCTTAACCCATCGCGGCATTTTAATGAGTGCGCTGGCCCATGGGTCGATGGAACTTCTGCAATGGTTGGATGCCGGAGATACCCGGTCCAGTCTTCGCCTGGTAAGGGCATGGGGCGTGCAGGTAGTGGAGGACGCGCCGGGACGACTGGTTCTCCGGCGCCCGGACTCGCTGCACGAACCGCAAGACGTGGTGGATTGCGGTAACTCCGGCACCACCATGCGCCTCGGATCTGGCGTCGCCAGTGCCGTTTCCGGGCTAACCATCCTCCGAGGAGATGACTCGCTCAGCCGGAGGCCGATGGCGCGGGTGATTGAGCCGTTGCAAGAGATGGGCCTTGGCATTCTTGCACGCCAAGGAGGGGTGGCTCCGCTCGCCATTGGGGGAGGCCCGCATCGAGGAGGTGCCTTTTCGCTTCCCGTTGCCAGCGCCCAAGTCAAGTCCGCGCTCCTGTTGGCAGGCCTTTCTGCCGAAGGATCCGTGTCGGTCGAGGAGCCCATACCCACCCGGGATCATACAGAACGCCTGATTGAGGCCATGGGGGGGATGGTCGTCACGCGTGGACGAACGGTAACGGTGGAGCCGCAAAGGTTGGAGGCGATTTCCTTCACGGTGCCCGGCGATCCCTCGTCCGCGGCCTTTTGGGGAGCCATCGCGGCTCTTCGCCCCCACCGCCGGGTTACGATTGAAAGCCTGTTGTTCAGTGCCTCGCGGACAGGGTTCTTTCGTGCCCTGGAGAAGATGGGAGCAGCCTTGGAATGGCGCCCTGCCGGGACGGTTCCCGAGCCTTGGGGCAGCGTGGCCGTAGAAGGCCGCGGCCTTTCCGCAATTTCGGTTGGGGCCGACGACATCCCCTCAATGATTGATGAGGTGCCGCTCTTGGCGCTTCTGGCCACCCAAGCCGAGGGCGTCACCGAGATCCGCGGGGCTCAGGAGCTGCGTGTAAAGGAGAGCGACCGGCTTAGAGTCACCACCCGCATTCTGCGAGCAATGGGGGCGCAACTCGAAGAGCTTGACGATGGTTGGATTATTGAGGGTCCCGCACCGCTTCACGGCGCGCAGGTGGATGCGGCAGACGATCACCGCATGGCGATGCTGGCGGCCGTGGCGGCGACCGTGGCCGAGTCTGCGACCCAGTTGGTCGGGGAAGAAAGCGTACAAATAAGCTATCCTGGATTCTTCAATCGCTATCATCAAGTGCGGAATGCATAGAGCCCTCGTGCCAGGCCCATACTAAAGCAGGCGCCAACTGCTCCCAACGGTTGGTACCTTCCGGTTTCTCCTCTCCCTGTAGCCCGCTCCCCGGCGGGCTACAATCTTTACGAAGGCGGGGACATGATGAACGGTGCTGGATGGGCACTTGGCATTCTGGGGATCACATTGGCAGGAATTTGCATGGGACATCAGGGCGCCGCAGCGACGCCTGGGCCGCTGGTCCAGCGGGGGCGCGTGCTGTTCATGCGGCCCAGGGGCATCGGCGGAAATGCGCTGGCCTGCACCTCCTGCCACTTAGAGGGCGGCCGCGACCCCGATGCGCTGCCGCTCCTCGGCGTCGCGGCGCAATATCCTCGCTACAGTTCGCGGGCGCACCGCACCATCAGTCTTTCGAACCGCATCAATCAATGCATTGTGTACAGTCTCAAGGGTCGCCGGTTGCCGGATCACAGTGTCAATTTAGAGGCGCTCTCTCTCTATGTATCGCACCTTGAGGGCGTCCCCACGGCTTTTCATCCGCTGCGGACAACGGGGCAGCCCAACTTGGCGATGGGCCGATCCTGGTACGAAAGAGCCTGCGTCTCCTGCCATGGGATGAATGGGCAAGGAGAGGCCAATGCGTTTCACGCCCCGCCATTATGGGGAAGCCAGTCCTTTACGCGGGCGGCAGGGCTGGCACACCCAGGCGCCCTGGCCGCATTCATTCAGAAGGCCATGCCGCTCGCGCCGGAAGAAGGGGTAAATCCGGGCGGCTTGCGCGAGCACACCGCCATCGACATTGCCGAGTACATTCTGGCGCACTCCCGGCCGAAGGCCTAGTAGCCCACAGGGGTCGCTACGACAGTTTCTGAGCCTGTTTGGGAGGGGGAGGCTCCTCCTCGCTGTCTTCCAGGGCGACTCCAGTTCGAATGGGGATCCAGGGCGACTTTTGCAAGCGAACTTGTTGGCTCGGGTAGACACTGTGATTGCCAATCATGATGAAGGCGGGGATGGCGACCGTTAGGAAGCCGGGTGCCAGACGGGTGCCGAAAAGCTCCATTCCCATGATAATGGCGGCAATGGGTGCGTTGGCCCCGGCTGCCGTGACCGCCACCATCCCTAGTTCCGCCCCGATGGCCAGCGGCAATCCGAAAATGCCGGCTAAGGTCGATCCCAATGTGGCCCCGATGACAAACAACGGGGTGATGATGCCACCGCTCATGCCAAATCCCAGCGTAATGCTGACAAAAACGAGCTTCCACAGAAAGGCCGGCGCAGCCACGGCGTGACCTCTGAGCGCTTGGTCAAGAAGCCCTAGGGAGAGTCCCGCATAGGACCGTCCCACGAGCAGAATCAGGATCGCCAACGCCATCCCCGCGATGGCTGGGAAGAGCGGGGGCCACCAGTGCCGGTCGGCCTTCAGCCGGTTCATCAGATGGTGAAGGCGCCCCATCAACAGCACCAAAAGATAGGCGGCCAGGCCAGCCGCAATGCCGATGAGAATGAGCCGTCCGAAGACGCTCAAGCCGAAGTTGAGGCGCTCTTGGGTTCCCGGATAGTACCAGGTCAGCCCAAGCCACTGGGAGACTTGGTACGACATGATGGCGGACGCGAAGGAAGGAAGCAGCATGTCATACCACATGTCCCCGATGCTTAGAACCTCGATGCCCAGAATGGCTCCTGCCACGGGCGTCCCGAACACTGCGGCAAAACCGGCTCCAATGCCACAGATGACAATGCGCTTTCGTTGTTCCGCAGAAAATCGGAAGAGGTCGGCCAACGCCGAGGCCACGGCGGCGCCAATCTGGGCTGAGGGGCCTTCCTTGCCGGCGGAACCGCCTGGGGCGATGGTGGTCAGGGTGGCGATCGCCTTTACCGGGGCGACCTTCCAATTGATGCGTCCGGACTGGCGGTGTACCGCCCGGATTACGGCTTCCGTTCCATGCCCGGCAGCATCGGGCGCGCCATAATGAATAAGAATTCCAGTGACAAGTCCCCCCAGCGGAAGCAGGATTAGCAATAGGGGCACCGCTACGGGATGGGCCAGGTGAATCGACCAAAAGAGCAATTTTAGGAAGTAGGTGACGACAACGCCGACCAGGCTTCCCGTCACGGAGCCTAAAATAATCCACAGCACCAATTGGCGTCCCATCATAATCGGTTCCAAAATGCGGCGCATGATGTCACCTCCTCAAGCGATTATCGGATAAATCATAGAAGACTACCGCGCCAGTATCGGTAATTCCAGTATAAAGGATGCTTGCTGACGAAATTTTGCGTCTTCATTTGGAAGCCGAGGCATGGATTGAAGATCAATCGCCATGCCAGTATGCGCAGGCCCCGATTGATGCAAAATAGTCGCGGGCGGGCATAAACTGGTTGAGTCCATAGGAAAAATTCCTTGTCGGCGGCCAATAAGATTCTTGATCGCTGGGAGAGAGATTTTTAATATGAAAGATGGACTCCGGTAGAGGAAGTGATCATTCCATGCCCATTCATGGTCCGGATGAACCGGTTTACACCATCGGGGTGATGGCCCGACTGGTGGGGGTGACTGCTCAGACACTGAGAGCATGGGAGCGCGAAGCGCTTGTCAATCCGTATCGCACAAGCACCAACAATCGGCTCTACTCTGAGAATGACTTCCATCTCTTAATCCGGATCCGAGATTTAGCGGGACAAGGCATTAACCCGGCTGGGATCCGCGCTATTTTAGGAGGCGTCAGCGCAACAGCTGGCCCAAAAGCGAGGGTGACGACGTATGGCAAAAGTAGTAGGCATTGATCTAGGCACCACCAATTCCGTCATTGCGGTGATGGAGGGGGGGCAGCCCACGGTGGTGTTGAACACCGAGGGCAGCCGCCTCACGCCGTCGGTGGTGGGATTCAGCAAGAATGGCGAACGCTTGGTTGGGCAGTTGGCCCGGCGGCAAGCCGTAATGAACCCGGAGAATACGGTGTTCTCCATCAAACGGTTCATCGGGCGGCGATTCGATGAGGTGTCCGAGGAACGGGGGCGGGTTCCCTATAAGGTTGTCAACGGACAAAACAACCAGGTGCGGGTGGAATTGCCCAATGCTGGCGAAAACCTGACGCCTGAGCAAATTTCCGCCATGGTGCTGTCCAAGCTGAAGGCGGACGCGGAAAAGTACTTGGGCGAGAGCATCACGCAAGCCGTCATCACTGTGCCGGCCTACTTCAACGATGCCCAGCGCCAAGCCACCAAAGACGCCGGCCGCATCGCGGGTCTTGAAGTTCTCCGCATCATCAACGAGCCAACCGCGGCGGCTTTGGCTTATGGATTGGACAAGAAAAAAAATGAGACGATCCTTGTATGGGACTTGGGCGGCGGTACTTTTGACGTCTCTGTGTTGGAAGTTGGCGATGGCGTATTCGAGGTGAAGTCCACCTCAGGCGACACCCACTTGGGCGGCGACGATTACGACATGAAGTTGGTGGACTACATTGCGGAGCAGTTCCAGAAAGAATATGGGATTGACTTGCGAAAGGATCGTCAAGCGCTGCAGCGGCTTATTGAGGCAGCAGAAAAGGCCAAGATTGAATTGTCGTCGGTGACTGAGACTCAGGTGTCGTTGCCGTTCATCACGGCGGACCAAACGGGGCCCAAGCACTTGGAGCAAAAAATCACCCGCGCCAAGTTCGAGGAACTGACTCAAGACCTCACCGAACGGTGCGTGGGTCCATTCCGGCAGGCGCTCCAAGACGCGAAGTTGTCTGAAAGCCAAATTGACGAGGTCATCCTAGTGGGTGGCTCGACCCGCATGCCGGTGATTCAGGAACTGGTCAAGCGTCTGACGGGCAAGGAACCCCATCGTGGGGTGAACCCCGATGAAGTGGTGGCCATTGGTGCGGCCATTCAAGGTGGCGTCTTGGCTGGTGAGGTGAAGGATGTCATCTTGCTGGATGTGACTCCCTTGTCACTGGGCATTGAGACGCTGGGTGGTGTGTTCAACAAGCTCATTGAACGAAACACCACCATCCCGACCCGCAAGAGTCAGGTGTACACCACAGCGGCAGACAATCAGACCAGCGTCGAAATTCACGTCTTGCAGGGCGAGAGGCCGATGGCCGGCGACAACCGCACTTTGGCACGGTTCAGTTTGAGCGACATTCCGCCCGCGCCGCGCGGCATTCCGCAGATTGAGGTCACCTTTGACATCGATGCCAACGGGATTGTCAATGTCTCGGCCAAGGACTTGGGGACGGGCAAGGAACAGCGCATCACGGTCACCGCGTCGACCCAGCTTAGTAAGGAAGATGTGGACCGGATGGTGCGGGAGGCGCAGGAGAAGGCGGCAGAAGACGAGCGCAAGCGCGATTTGGCTGAAGTGAAGAATCGTGCCGAGTCGCTGGTTTACGCCACCGAGAAGTCTCTGAAGGATCTGGGCGATAAAGTCAGCGACGCCGACAAGAGCGACGCCGAATCCGCGATTCAAGCGGTTCGGGAGGCGATGAACGGGACGGACAAGGACGCCATCGACAGTGCCCTCACTAAGTTGGAGGCCAGCGCGCACAAGCTTGCGGAGCAGTTGTACCAATCGCAGGGCCAAGCTGGTGGCGATGGCACGACTCCCCCGCCAGGAAACGCGCCGGGCGGCGACGATGGGGATGTCATTGACGCCGATTTTCGCCCCACAGAATGAGGAACCCATCATGCGTTGACACTACAGGCGGGGCTAGTCCTCGCCTGTTTGTCTTTCGGAGGTGATGCACCGTGGCAGCACCCAAAGATTACTATAAAATCCTTGAGGTTGATGACAAGGCCGATGCGGCCGCCATCAAAAAGTCCTATCATCGGCTGGCCCGCCAATATCATCCCGACGTCAGCGGCAAAGCGGGAGAGGATAAGTTCAAGGACATCAACGAAGCCTACGAAGTCCTCTCAGACGCGAAGAAGCGCGCCGAATACGATCGTCTGCGGCGGGGCTATGCCGAGCACCAGTCGCGTCGTCAAGGCCCTGGATTCGAGCGCGTCAGCTATGATTGGTCGCCGGAGGATTTTGGCGGGTTCGGGACTATCTTCGAGGATCTTTTTAGCGGCAACCGGGATTTCGGCAGACCGGAGCCGCGCACCGTGCCGGAAGACACGGTGCGGATTACGCTGGAACAGGTGGCGCAGGGGACGACAGTCAACCTTACGGTGAACGATGTGCGCGAATGCGTGGTGTGCCACGGCAGGGATTCCAGTTGTCCCCGGTGCGGGGGCCTCGGGCAGGTCGCGGAGCCGCGCCGATTCGACGTGACCGTGCCGCCTGGGGTGGAGGATGGTGCGGTTCTGAAAGTGGGCGAGTACGCCCGGTTGCGCGTGGAAGTGGCGCCGCATCCGCGTTTCCAACGGCAAGGAGACAACTTGGTGGGCCGGCTCATGGTGGCCGTGCCGGTTGCCGCGGCCGGCGGCGAAGTCGCGATTCAACCGTTGCTTGGCGAATCGGTAACGGTCAAGATTCCGAAGCATACGAATCATGGCAAAGTCTTGCGGCTGAAGGGCATGGGCCTACCCCACCGTGGCGCGAAGGTCAAAGGAGACATGATGCTGGAGGTGGAACTTCGGTTCCCGGAGCCGTTCTCATCTGAAGACGATACACTGTACAGCCAGTTGAAGAATCATCATGAGGAAGCAGGAGGGGAGATTCATGCGCCTCGATAAATTGACCGTGAAGTCTCAAGAAGCGCTGCAAGACGCCCAGAACCGCGCCCGCGAGCATAACAATCAAGCGGTGAGCGATGTGCACCTGTTGGCCGCGCTGATTGAACAAAAGGCTGGCGTGGTTCGGCCGTTGCTCGAGAAACTGGGAGTAGCGCTGAATCCGCTCACCAATCGCGTCTTCGAGGCGATTGGCAAGCTGCCTCAGGTGAGCGGCACCCAACCGGGTGCCTATTTGGCCCCCGAGCTGGTCGAAGTCATCGAAGATGCGGAACGCCGTGCTGAAGAACTCAAAGATGAGTACATCTCCACGGAACACCTGCTGCTGGCCTTGGCTGCTCGGACCCAAGGGGCCGCAGCCGGAATTTTACGGAACTACGCGGTTACCACCGACGGACTCATGCGTGCTTTAAAGGACGTCCGAGGGAGCGCTCGGGTGACCGATCCCAATCCGGAGGACAAATACCAGGCGCTCAGTCGGTATAGCAAGGACCTCACGGACCTTGCCCGGCGCGGCAAGCTCGACCCTGTGATAGGCCGCGACGAGGAGATTCGTCGGGTGATACAGGTGCTGTCGCGCAGAACCAAAAACAACCCCGTTCTCATCGGAGAGCCGGGCGTGGGAAAAACGGCCATCGTGGAAGGCTTGGCGCAGCGCATTGTCGCCCAAGATGTGCCCGAGGGGCTGCGCGACAAGCGGGTCCTGGCCTTGGACCTCGGTTCACTCATTGCCGGCAGCAAATTCCGCGGTGAGTTCGAAGATCGGTTGAAGGCGGTGCTGAAAGAGATTGAGGCGGCAGAGGGGGCCATCATCCTTTTCATCGATGAGCTGCATACGCTGGTGGGAGCCGGCAAGGCGGAGGGGGCGGTGGACGCTGCCAATCTGTTGAAGCCGGCCTTGGCGCGAGGAGAGCTTCGGGCGGTCGGAGCCACGACCTTGGACGAATATCGGACCTATATTGAGAAAGATGCCGCGTTGGAAAGGCGCTTTCAACCGGTTTACGTGGCCGAGCCCTCCGTGGAAGATACGGTGGCCATTTTGCGGGGGCTCAAGGAACGGTATGAGGTGCACCATGGCGTGCGCATTCGAGACAGTGCCCTGGTAGCGGCAGCCACGCTGAGCCATCGCTACATCAGCGACCGATTTTTGCCCGACAAGGCTATTGATTTGGTTGATGAAGCGGCGTCGCATCTGCGAGTGGAGATGGATTCCATGCCGGAGGAACTGGACGAGCTGGAACGACGGCGCATCCAATTGGAAATTGAGCGGCAAGCTCTCACCAAGGAGGGCGACGATCCCGGCGCGGCAGAGCGCCTTAGGAGACTGGAATCGGAGCTCGCCAACCTCAATGAGGTACGCAACGGGCTGAAGGCGCGATGGGAACAGGAAAAGGCCCTGGTCAATCGGGTAAGGGATCTTAAGAACCAGATTGACCAAGCCAAGACGGAAGAAGCGCTGGCCGAGCGGCAAGGGAACCTGGAACGGGCGGCGGAACTTCGCTACGGGGTACTGCTCCAGTTGCAGCGTGACTTGGAGACGGCCCAAAAGGAGATGGAGCAGTCCCAAGGAGAAAACCGCATGTTGCGGGAGGAGGTGACTGAACACGACATTGCCGCCATCGTCGCCAAGTGGACGGGGATCCCGGTTACGCGACTTCTGGAGGGGGAGCGTGAAAAGCTGGTGCATATGGAAGAGCGCTTGGCGGAGCGCGTGGTGGGACAGTCCAAAGCGGTGGAGGCTGTCTCAAACGCGGTGCGCCGGGCCCGCGCGGGTCTCTCCGACCCTCGGAGGCCTATGGGCTCGTTCCTGTTTTTGGGGCCGACCGGGGTGGGGAAGACCGAATTGGCCAAGGCTTTAGCGGCCTTCCTCTTCGATGATGAAAACGCGTTGGTGCGGATCGATATGTCGGAATACATGGAGCGCCACACGGTCTCCCGGCTGGTCGGCGCGCCACCGGGATACGTGGGGTATGAGGAAGGCGGTCAACTGACCGAAGCGGTGCGCCGCCGTCCCTATGCCGTGATTTTGCTGGATGAAATTGAAAAGGCGAATCCGGAGGTTTTCAATGTGCTGCTGCAGGTGCTGGATGATGGCCGGCTGACGGATGGGCAGGGTCGGACGGTCGATTTCCGCAACACCGTCATCATCATGACCTCCAACTTGGGCAGCGACATCATTTTGGAAGAAGATGACCCAGAACGTCGCCAGCGCATGATTGCCGACGTGTTGCGGCAGGCACTCCGGCCAGAGTTCCTGAATCGCATTGACGAGGTGATCACCTTTTCGCGCTTGGCCAACGCGGAGCTGCGCCGGATTGTCCGCCTGCAGCTCAAGGATTTGGAGGCGCGGCTGGGCGAACGGCGGATCCACCTGGAGATCGCCGATGAAGCGTTGGACTACTTGGCCAACCGGGGCTATCAACCGGAATTTGGGGCCCGGCCGTTGCGACGCATGATTCAAAGGCATCTCCAGGATCCGCTGGCGGTGAAGCTCTTGGCAGGAGAGATTCCGGACGGCGCCACCGTCCGGGTCGGTGTTGGCGAGGCGGGCCTGACCATGAGCATTGAGTCAAAGGCTCCGGTGGGATAAACTATCGGGAAGAGGGGGACGAGGTGGCATGGATTTTCGGAAAGCGACCACGGTAGGCGTCCTGGCTGCGGCTGTCGTCTATTCAGGCTATCTTATTCATCAGGCCGCCCATCCGCCGGGAACGGTGACTTCGGCAGGCCAGGAACATCACGCGACCGTCGGAGACCTTCCGGGCGATGTGGCGCCAAACTTTGTGTTGAAGACCCCGGCCGGGAAAACGGTTGAGTTGTCCTCCCTGCGCGGGCACGGCGTGTGGCTGAACTTTTGGGCCACCTGGTGCCCCAATTGCAAGGTCGAACTGCCGATTGTCGAGCAGGAGCACAAGATATTCGGAAACCAAGTGCAGATAATCGGCGTGGACGTTCAGGAATCGGCGCAGACGGTCGCCAAGTTTTCGGCCGAACGCGGTCTGACCTATCCGATGGTGCTGGACTCCCAAGGTGGCGTGGCCGCAGCCTACGGTGTGACGGCACTTCCCACCTCGGTGTTTATTGGCCCCAATGGGGTCATTCGGGCGGTTTATACAGGTGCCATGTCCAACTTGGCGATGGCGACCCATTATCTCAATGCGATCCGCCACCTTCCCGTGGAATAGCTAAAGAAGACGGGTGAGCTTCGTTCCCGAGACCGTGAGGGCGGCAAAGTATACGGCCACCGAGACTAGGACGCTGCTAATCAGCGTCAGCACATGGCTTACATGTTGTCCGCTCAGCCACGCCTGCCATAGCGGGGTAATCAGCCAAATGGGGAACGAGGCGATGAGCGGCTTCCCAAAGATCCGCCCCCAAGGAATGGCCACCTGCGTTAGCTTCAAAACCTGATACAGGTTCAGCACTGACGAGGCGACAAAGCCAATGGAGACCGCAATGGCGATGCCCTCTTGGCCTCGGCCCGGATGGCTTGCCAACACCCAAATCAGCGCAATCTCCGCCAAGCTTGCCAGAAGGTCGTTCCAGAGCGGCAGATCGGTCCGGCCGAGGCCGCGCAAGATCCCAGCAAAGGCAATGTCGAAATAGAGAAAAAAGCCGCCGATGACAAGAGGAATAAACACGGTCGACGGCACGGAAGCATGAAAGAACAGATCATCCAGCGGCAGCCCCAAGGTGAGGAGAACAAAGGTGATCGGGACTGTCAAAAGCGCGGTGGCGCGTATGCTGTCTACGATGTATCCGTGCACGCGCTCTCTTTGGTTGTGGCTGGAGGCCTCGGCAATGGCGGGGATGAGATTTGTAGACAACGAGACGGTCAGCGCTGTGGGGAACAAGATTAGGGGCAGGGCCATCCCGGTCAGCTGCCCAAAGTAGCGTATTGCCCCCGCGCGTGTCATGCCGGATAATTGGAGCCTCAGAGGTATGAGGGAGGCTTCAACCACACCAATGGCGGATCCCAAGAGACGTCCAAGCGTCACGGGGACGGATAGCCGTAAAATGGCCCGGGCCAATCCCTGGGGAGCGGTGTTCTCCATGGCTTGGGGCGGTTGGCGGAAGTAGCCGAGCGCCAAGATCATGAGGCTGATGCCTTCGCCAAAGGGGATGAGCAGCACGGCAATGAGCGGGGGATTCGGAAACAGGTGGCGGCTGACCAAATTCAGCAGTAAAAACAAGATGGCCACCCGAGCCATCTGCTCCGCCACCTGGGCGGCCGCAGGATACTCCATTTCTTGCCGTCCAATGAAATAGCCCCGCAGCACGCTCGAAAACGCCACAGCCAGCAAAGCTGGCGCCAATGCCCACAACATCGGGACAAACATCTCGTCGTGATACAATGTCACCGCTAGGGGGCGTGCCCAGACGACGACGAAGATAATTAATGGTACGCTAATCGTTAACACTATGAGGGTGGCAACGCGCAACAAGCGATGTGCTGGAGCTTTGCCTTCCGCCAGCATTTGGGAGACGGCGACAGGGGTTCCAGCGACAGCCAGAGTGACAAGAGCCACGTAAAAAGGGAATACCATCTGAAAGAGGCCGAGACCTTCTCCGCCCAAGAAACGGGCCAGCAGCATGCGATAGATGAGCCCAAGACCGCGGGAGGCCAAAGCCGCTGACGTGAGGGTCAATGTTCCCCACCAGAGTGATTTTCTTGTACGCGGCTGCATTGTCCATCCCTCCCCATTACATGTATGAGCGAAGGGACGGGAACTTGCTTGCGGGAACGGGGACGTCGGGGGCTCACCTGGATCGGCGTGGTCGTTAGCGTAATGCTATTGATTACGGCGATGCCCATTGAACGCTTCTATCAAAGCTACTGGCATCGGCTCCGGGCAATGCCCGCCATGGTGACGGCGCGTGAGACGCGCACGGGCGGGCGGTGGACGCCGCTTCGGGATATTTCCCATTGGGTTCCGGAGGCTCTTATCGCGACGGAGGATAGGACGTTTTATTCCAATTTGGGGATTAGCTTTGAAGGCATTGGGCGATCGGTGCTTGTCGACCTCAATAGCGGCCAGTTGCAACAGGGCGGCAGCACGCTGACCCAGCAGCTGGTGCGGAACATGCTCCTCAGTTCGGTTAAAACGTTTCGGCGCAAGGTCTCTGAGGCCTTGTTGGCGACGCTGATGACCACACTCTACTCGAAGCGCGAAATATTGACCCTCTATCTCAATGAAGTGTATCTCGGGGACGGCGCTTATGGGATTTTTTCCGCGAGTGAGCGTTACTTTGGCGTCGCGCCGCGTCAATTGACGCTGCCTGAAGCGGCCCTAATCGCGGGCCTGCCGCAAGCGCCCACTGCCTACGATCCCAAGCTACACTGGCTGGCGGCCAAAAACCGTCAGTGGCAGGTGTTGGAGAGCATGGTGGCGGACCATGTGATAAGCTTAAGTGAAGCGCACCGAATTTATCGGGCGCCGTTGCCGTTAAAGAAGGTCTCCCGAAAATCGTGACGCACGGTCGTCGGGTGGTCGCCGGGCAGGGAGGGGCAATCGGGGATTGCGCGGTTGCTGATTACGACGTGAGGGAATCAAATTGACTGGTAAGCGCAGAATCGCATATGTCATCCCCGGATTGGTGTGGATCCTGATCCAAGCCATTCGCATTTATCCGCCAGCGGTGGTCACCGCTGCCGGGCATCCGGACTTCAGCTATTACGCCTACAGCTTTAGTCATTGGAGCTATTCGGACATGGTGGCGCTTTATGGGGCGCGCAGACTGTACCTGCATCTTTGGCCCTATTTTCAGAATGTTATCGAGTATCCCGTTGTTTTGGGACTGTACATGTCCGGGATGGCCCTTCTTCCGGGACTTCTGGGTTATTTCCTGGGGTCTGTTGCCGGTTTGGCGGCTGCCTATTTGACGGCAGCGCTCGTGTTAAGCCAGGGGCGCGGAAAATCGGTGCTGTGGTGGAGCCTTTCTCCTCTTTTAGGCGTATACGCACTCTTGAATTGGGACTTGTTGGGCATTGCCACCTGGGGTCTCACCGTTCTTGCCTATGAGAGAAAGCATTACCGCGCTGCCGGGTTATGGCTTGGACTGGGAATTGCGACCAAGTTTTTTCCCATTGTGCTCTTTCCATACCTCGGCTTGGCGCTCTTTAAGCTGCGGTCCCGCGGCCAACGGGTGGAGTTGCGACAGTTCCTCTGGGGCACAGCCATCACGGCCGTGGGATTGAATCTCCCCTTCGCCATTTTTGCGGAAGAGGGATGGTCTGACTTCTTTACCTTTAATAGCGGACGCCCGCCCGATCCGGGAATTTGGGGCGTTTTGGTGCATTGGCATCTCCTCAATACCGGGAATGTCAACCTCTTAAGCCTATTGGTGACCGCTCTTGGGGGGCTGGTGCTGCTGGCGGCGGTCTGGAAGGATGGGTTGAACCCCATTGCGGCGGGTGCGGCGGGGTTGGCCTGGTGGCTTCTCTGCAACAAGGTGTACAGTCCGCAATATCTTTTGTGGGTGTACTACGCTGCGCTGTGGCTGGAAATCAACCCAATCCAGTTAGTGGTCATGAATATCGCTGGTTTGTTGGATTTTGGGATGGCCATGCAATGGCTCGCCCTCGGGACAACAGGCAATCCGCTCCTAAGCCGGTTTGTCGCGGTGGTGGTGCCGCCAGTGATCGCCATTCGCGATCTGACCTTGGCGTGGGCTGCGGCTCGGCCGTGGTGGCGCCGGCGTGTGCATAATCGTTCTATCGCCAGAGAAGTCTAACGGTATCTCATGGGCCCGTGAGCCCAACCGGAGGCGGAGGTCTTGGCTGAACGGAGTGCGGCGTTTGAGCCGATTCACGTGTATACCGACATGGCAATCGAAGCTCGCGATATCGTGCGGGGCGATGCAAAGGAAGAAATTCCTGGGGTGCGGGTAAAGGAATCCAAGAGCAATGGCGTAGTCGTTACCGAAGTGGAAATCTACGAGGAATCTGCAGAGCGATTGATGGGAAAGCCTCGGGGGCATTACATTACGTTGGATGTGCCGACATTCAAGGACCGTGACCCTGATTTGAAGCGGCACTTGATGGCGCGCTTGACAGATCAATTGAAGGAGCTGTTTCCGCAAGACACGCGGCACAGTGTGCTGGTAGTCGGACTGGGAAACTGGAACGCCACTCCGGATGCTTTGGGTCCGCGCGTCATTGAACGGCTTCTCGTGACCCGGCATCTCGGGGCGGTGGTGCCTGAGGATATCAAGAACCGCATGCGGCCGGTGTCCGCCGTGGCTCCCGGCGTGTTGGGAACGACCGGTATTGAGACGTTGGACATTATCCGGGGAATTGTCAACGAAGCCAAGCCTGACATGGTGGTGGCGATTGACGCATTGGCCGCACGAAATCTTGATCGGCTGCTCGGGAGCGTGCAGATTGCTGATACGGGAATTCATCCAGGATCTGGGGTGGGCAATCGCCGGTCCGGGCTGACCGAAGAGAGCGTCGGCGTGCCCGTGATTGCCATTGGGGTCTGTACGGTCGTGCAATCCATCAGCATTGCCCAGGAAGCCATCCATCAACTGGCCAATCAACTGGCCGACGACATGGCCTTCTACGATATTCTCAAGCAAATGGCCCCTTCGGAGCAGCGCGGCCTGATCGACGAGGTCTTGGGCTCCCGGTTTGCCGAGTTGATGGTCACACCCAAGGAAATTGACGTGCTCATTGATGACATGGCCGAAGTCCTGGCCGAAGCACTGAATCGCGCGCTGCAGCCACAGTTGGATGCCAGTGAATGGGCGTGAGGAGCCCTCGGCTCACAAGTGCATGACGTACGGGACAACCAGGCAGATGGCGACGATGGCAATAATCCACCAGAACGTGGCGGATGGCGGTCGCCGCTTTTTCAGTTTCGGCGCAGAACTTTTTTCGGCAGCACGCTTGCGTGGTCGAAAGGGGACAACCTTGCCCGGGTCACGAGGGCGAGGCGGGTCCGTGTTGCGCGACATCCCGCATGCAGAACAAACGGGTCCACCGTCCACCACTTTGGCGCCGCAGTGTTCACAAATCGTCTGGGCCGCCTCCCCTCAGATCTTGTTACCGCCATTGTAGCCGATTTTTCCGTCGTGTATAGGAGAATTTGTTTGCCAAAACCTGCCCCGTTTCGTCAGTTTTTGGGTTGGGCCAATTCAGTTGGCCGCCAGCGTCCACGCTGCATAATCCAGCCTCGAGCATTCAAAAAGTAGACCAGTCCCAAATGCGTCTTGGCGTCCGCTGCGCGTCCCTCGATGAGGAGGTTGGGAACTTCGGCGACCGGGATAATCTTGACGTCGATTTCCTCGGTGGCATCCCAATGTGTTTCACCCGGAGCAGGATTTACCGTGTAGTAAAGGTGAACCTTGTGGCGTGACAAGCCCACCGATGGATAGAAACGGGAAATCAACCGCAGGTCGCCAGCCTGATATCCGGTCTCCTCCGCCAACTCGCGACGCGCACCCTGGACCGGTTCCTCGCCACGGCGCAATCGGCCAGCCGGCAACTCGAGAATGCGCCGACCTAGTGCGGGGCGAAACTGCTCAACCAGAACAATCCCGTCGGGAACCTCGGCAATAACAGCACACACATCAGGCAACACTAAATACTCATGAATATAGTGGGTGCCTCGAACGGTCACAGGCACCTTGCGAATTCGGTTTCTTAACAAATCGGTAGCCTCCACGAACACTCTGTTACCGCTATTATAGCAATTGCGGGACCGAGACACACCCGCTAAGGGCGGTTTGGATCCTGGAGGGGCCCTTAGGTTAAATTGGGGGGATCCGTTTTAGTGGAAGAGGAGTACAATTTAGTTGTAGTTCGAAACCATCCGCTTTGCCGTGCATTACATAGCACTTAGACAAGGAGGCAGTAAGCATGCCAGAAGAAGGCTTCAAGGCCGGACTGGAAGATGTGGTGGCAAATACCTCGGAAATTTGTTTCATTGATGGACGTGAAGGTCGCCTCGTCTACCGCGGGTATAATGTGGCAGATTTGGCTGAGACCACAAGTTTTGAAGAAGTCGTATATCTTTTGTGGAAGGGGGACTTGCCGAATTCCTCACAATTGAAGGAGTTGAAGGAGGAGCTGAAAGCGTCGGCGACGCTGGCTCAACCGGTAAAAGACTTGCTCCACTCCCTGCCAAAAGATACGCATCCGATGGACGCCCTGAGGACTGCAGTCAGCTTGGCAGGGATTTATGATCCTGACGGGAATTCCATGGCGCCGGAGGCCAACCACCGCAAGGCCGTACGCCTAGTTGCGCAGGTGCCTACGATTGTTGCGACGTTTGACCGTCTTCGCCATGGGAAGGAGCCGGTGGAACCCGATCCGTCGCTCTCTCTAGCGCAAAACTTCCTGTACATGCTGCACGGCGAAACGCCGAAAGCGTTACATGCCAGCGTATTCAACACAGCCCTGATATTGCATGCCGACCACGAATTGAATGCGTCGACATTTTCGGCGCGGGTGACAGCCGGCACATTGTCCGACATCTACTCGGCGGTAACCTCGGCGGTGGGGACCTTGAAGGGACCACTCCACGGCGGTGCCAACGAGCAGGTGATGTACATGCTCGAGAAAATCGGCACGGTGGAGAACACCAAGCCTTGGATCGAGGATGCTTTGGCGCGCAAGGAAAAAATCATGGGCTTTGGCCATCGTGTCTACCGCACCGAGGACCCCCGGGCTGTCATCCTTCGCCGGTTGTCCAAGGAAGTCGGCGAGGATGCCAACGACCTGCGCTGGTATCACATGCTGAACGAAGTGCGTGAAGCCATCATGGGATCCAAGAAGCTTTATCCCAATGTGGACTTGTACTCCGGGTCGGTTTACGCGCAGATGGGCATTCCGACCGATATCTTCACGCCCGTCTTTGCGATCAGCCGGGTGTCGGGATGGACAGCCCATGTGCTGGAGCAATATCACAACAATCGGTTAATCCGGCCTCGTGCGGAATACACCGGCCCCACCCACCGCGATTTCGTCCCCTTGGAACAGCGGTAACGCAGTGAGCCGTGGAGGGAGGGCCAACGCCCTCCCTTTTTCGTGGTGGAAGGAGCCAACAGGTGAATAAGACGCAGGCGATGCGCCAACTGGATCAATTCCAAATCCGCTATGAAGTGCGAACCTATCCCATCGATCCAAGCAATTTGGAGGCGACCCATGTGGCCGAACTCATCGGCCTGGATCCGTTTCTGGTGTATAAAACACTGGTCGTGCAGGGGGACTCGCACGCCTACTATCTGGCCTTGATCCCGGGGCCGGAATTGCTGGACTTGAAACGGTTGGCCCGTGTTGCCCAAGAAAAGTCGGTAAGCTTGGTTCCGGTCGATCGGCTGGAAGCCATAACCGGATACGTCCGTGGAGGGGTTTCTCCTTTCGCGACCAAAAAGCGCCTGCCCATCTACATCAAGGAGGGCGTGGAAGACTTGCCGTTGGTCAGTGTCAGCGCTGGCAAGCGAGGAATGCAAATTCTCTTGGCAGGAACGGATCTAATCCGGGCAAGCCAAGCCGTGACGGCCCCCATCGCCCGGCAGGACTAGTGTCTTACGGCGCTGAATTGCCCGAGGCGCGTGAGTCCTTCCTTAAGGTCGCCTTCAGAAGAGGCTAAGGAAATGCGCACCCACCCTTCGGCTTCTTGGCCAAACGCTGAGCCCGGGGCTACCGCCACACCAGCCTCCTGAAGCAGCTCGAGGGCAAATTGGCGCGACGTGAGGCCTTCGGGAATGCGGGCCAAAAGATAAAATGCTCCATTGGGTCGACTGGTTTCGAGCCCCCAACCGCTGAGCGTGTCGCGTGCTAAATCCCGCCGTCTCTCATAGGCGGCCCGCATCTCGTCGACCATATCCTGGGGTCCTTGGAGCGCAGCCAATCCGGCATATTGCAGCGGTTCCGCCACCGAGGACCAGGTTCCCATGGCCACCCGAGTCAGGGATTCCATGGCATCCACTGGGCCACACAGGTATCCCAATCGCCATCCCGTCATGGCATAGGTTTTTGAGAAGCTGTAGACGGATAGGGTGCACTCTGGCGCCCACAAGGCGGGGGAGGCGGGAGCGCCCTCGAAAACAATTTGGTCATAGACCTCGTCGGAGATGATCCAGAGGTCATGGGATCTGGCCCATTCCACGATGTGTTGCACCGTCTCAGCAGGAAAAACTCGGCCGGTGGGATTTCCCGGCGAATTCACGATGACGGCGCGGGTCCTGGGGCTTAAGTGTGCGGTCAAGACGTCGAGATCGGGAATGTAATCGGGGGCGGCCAAAGGGTAGAAGACGGGGCGGATTCCTAGGCTGGCCATGCCGCCCAGGTAGTCGGGCCATCCGGGATCGGGGACAAGAATCTCGTCGCCCGCTCCAGCGGTTCCCATGAATGCCAGGAAAAGGCCGGGGATGCCCCCTGGGGTGACGAGCACTTGGTTGGCGGAGCGTTCCACGCCGTTGACCCGGAGGGATTTCGCGGCGATGGCTTGGCGTAGAGGCTCGATGCCCTCGGTGGCCGTGTAGCGGTTGTGGCCAGTTTTCGAGGCCGCAACATAAGCTTCCAAGACGTGAGCGGGCGGCGGAAAGTTGGGTTCGCCTGTTTCCAAACGAATGGTGCCAGGCTGTCGAATGGCCCGGTTGAGAATGTCGCGAATGCCTGAAGCCGGCAGGTTATGGGGGAGCGCCCAATGCATGGTACGGCCATCCTCTCATGAGTTGATGTCGGGTGATTCGCGAACCGGAGGTGAGATTCCTGCTGACTCAAATATCGAGACAGGGGCTATGCTGTCGGGACCGAAGCATAGGATCGCTTGCCGCAAAGACGCTGATCCGCATATCCGAGACCATGAAATGCCTCGGCTCGGTCTTGATAGGCTGTGGCCCTTTGGACGGCAGACGCCTCTCGATCGCGGGGCATGCGCTCAGTGAGTTCCACCTGGCTGGCCCGTCCCGCCCCCGCGCCGAGTTGCGGTTGGCTCAGGCCGGGGGACACTCCCACGGTCTTTCCGAATGAACAGTATTGTGCCCAGGGACGCAGGCGCTCCATCAAAGGATGATCCTTGGTGCGCGAGGCAAAACAGATGAGTTCGAGGGCCTGCGCGTACGCGTCCACCTCATGTCCGGTCGACCCGAGCTCTTGGATGAGGCGTATTCTCTGCTCGACCCGTTGGCCGGGTTCGGCCCCAGCCAGCCAGTCGGGAGCGGCATGCAGTGCGCGGGCCAGTAATCCAATGCGGTATGGGGGACGAATCTGCCGCCCGACCTCGTGGGCACGAATGGCAGATCCGGAACCCCCGGGGACTTGGTCAACCGAGAGGCCCAGTGCCTGTCTTCTCTTCTTGAGACGAGTCGACCTCTCCCTCGGAAAAGGGTCAGCATCGCGGGCAGGACGTAGGTTCTTTCACCTCATTTGTAGCATGCCACCCGGGTGAGCCGTATCTTTAGGGCGTCTTTGCGCACAACTAGATTTCGAAGAGCGGCAGGTGCAAGCGACCCCAGACGAGCCATCCCCATAGGGTCGCCAACCCCAACCATCCGCATCCAATAAGCCACTCGGG
>JAKADO010000142.1 GCA_021820485.1 Bacillota bacterium | reverse complement strand
TCTCACGCTGCGCACGACCGTGGGGGGCGCACTGCTGCTAATGGGTGTGGCGGGAGTTCTGCGGTCTCGACTGGCTGACCCAGCCGTGCCGCTGGCCACGGCGGAACAGGGGGGCGCACCCGGCTGATGGTCTGGCGTCGCCAGGCGCCAAGATCGCGCGGCAAAAAGAAACACGCTCGGTCCTCTCCGAGGGCAGGAGATCGGCGGAAGATACCGAATGTTCCGCCGCCTCGAAGGGGCCGCACTTGATCGCAGGAAGATCAAGCGCACGGGGCTGGGCTTGGAGCCAACATCCGATACGCCAAGGAGTGTGGGGACCGTGGGAGGCCTTCGCAAGGAACTGAGCGTCGTCAACCTGGTCATTATTGGGATTGTAGGCGCGGTCGGGACAGGCGTCCTGTTCAGCAATGCCGCCATGACGGCGGACGCTGGCCCGGGCGTGATCTTGGCCTGGATTATTGGATTCGTGATGTATCTCCCTCTGACACTGACGTACGTGGAAACCGCGTATGCCTATCCCGAGGCGGGAGGGCCGTCCCGCTACAGCGCCTACACACACGGACGAACGACCAACATCATCAACGCGTTCGCAAACTTGTTCTGGTACTTGTTCATCCCCCCGATTGAGGCACTGGCCACGGCAGAAGGCGTCAATTACTTCTATCCCCATCTGGTCAATGCGGCAACGGGGGATCCCACGACGCTAGGGGCACTCCTGGGAGTCGTGTTTATGCTGTTTTTCCTACCGTTTAACTACTTCGGCATCAAGAATTTCGGTCAGACCACCCGCTGGCTGGGGATTGTCAAGCTTTTCTTGTATGTGGCGGCGGCCATCGGGTTCGTGACCGTGTTTCGCACCGTGAACTTCTTTCGATTCGGGGGCTTCATGCCGTTCGGCATGAGCGGAGTCTTTGTCGCAATCCCTCTGGCGATGTTTTCATTTGGGGCGATCCGGGTTATTCCCGACTACGCCGAAGAGATGAAGGAGCCCAAGCGCATTGGGCGCGCGCTGGTGTGGGCACTCATTGGACAAACCGTGCTGAACCTCTTGTTTGCCTTTGGCTTCATGCTCGCCCTGAACTGGCATCAGCTGAAGTTGCCGGTGGGCCAGTGGAGTAGCGTCACGAAGATAGCGGGCAACCCGTTCCTAACCATTGCGAGCAACGCGAATCTGCACTGGCTCATTGCCGTAACCCTGGTCATAGCCATCTTGGGGCCGTTTGTGACAGGATATATCTACCAGGGAGGCGGAAGCCGTACGCTGTTTGCCATGAGCCGCACCGGCATCGTCAGCAACAAGTTGAAAGAGCTGAACGAACGGTACGCCATTCCCTTTTGGGCGCTGCTGGTGTTTACCATCGTCGGGGCGATTGTAGCGTACATCGCGGCACCGCTGCCGTCGATCTACGGACTGATCGGCGACGCGGTGGTGGCGGGCTATCTGGGATACGCCATCAATCCGGTGGTGATGTTGGCGGTGCGCCGCGCCGGCCATCCCGGACTGTACAAGGCCGGGGGCCTCATTGCGGGGTCGGCGTTTGCCTTTGCCTCGCTCATCGTCTACTGGAGCGGGTGGCCGTCCGTTCCATACGCAACGATTCTGGTGGCCGTGGCGTCACTCGTGTTCGGTGTGTGGTACAAGGTGGACGCGTGGCGCAATGCCATCTGGTACGTCGCCTACATCGCCTTCCTCGTGCTCATGACGTACATCGGTGGGGTGGGGAAGCTGTCGGTGCTGCCCATGCCCCTGGGGAGCGCCATCGTGGTGTTGGTGTCCCTCGCCGTGTTTTTGCCCTGGGGTGTGGCGGCCCGTCTGCCGGCGCTGGGACAAGCACCCACTGCGGAAGCCTCGCGGGCCGTGTCAGGGTAATGGCGGCCTCCCTAGCGCCAGCAGACGTCCTGAGGGTCGCTCAGTCCTCAACGTCTGGCTGGCGCCCAGGGGGCGCTGGTCAGTAGCGATGCCGGCGCGCAGCTCGGATGGCAAAGTGAGCCAGCCCCTGTATGTCGAAGATGGGCACCGGCACCACCGATTGGATGGCCGCTGCAAACGGCGCCATGTTCGTACATTCCAGCACCAACGCGCGCAGGTTCGGTGCGCGCGCGGCCAAGTGCAACGCCGCCCGCACGACATCGGCTTCCATAACCGATG
Organism: Bacillota bacterium; assembly: GCA_021820485.1. Taxonomy (GTDB): domain Bacteria; phylum Bacillota; class Sulfobacillia; order Sulfobacillales; family Sulfobacillaceae; genus Sulfobacillus_B. The sequence goes on along the minus strand of JAKADO010000142.1, from coordinate 2,258 downwards.
GCTCGAACCGGTCCCGGTTTTCGAAGTACACATGCCAGAACAGCGAGGCCGGATCGATGCCTTGTACCACGACCGGATCGCTTCGCGACCATCCCGCACTTTCGATGTACTGGTCGGTTAAGGACGCCTCGTCGATCGTGAGGACGCCGATGGGGTCGCCGTACAGCATGCGGAGCCACGGAACTTGGACCAAGGCGGAAGACAGAAAGGGGATGGGTCCAGCTTCGCGAAGCTCGCGCTGAATACGGGCAAAAAATCCGCACCCGCCCACGGCCACCGTGGCGCCGTGGCTCGCCAGACGCTGGAGGGTCTGCCGCACTAAGCCCAGGATCTCGAGATCGAAGTGATGAATAAGGCGGTCGGCGGTGAGTCCGGGAACTACCTCGAACTGCACCGCGGTCTCATAGGTATCCGCGTTTCCGACGTCTCCGGCCAGCCTTGGATACCGAGCGTCCAACAGGACGACTCCTAAGCGTTGTCCGTAGAACGGCTGTCCTCCCACGATCATGAGGCCATCTCCTTTCAATCCCTCCGCCGGCGGCGAGTCAGCCAGTGACACTCAAAACACATACTGCTCGGTGCCGTGGTGTCCGCGCTGGTTGAGGCGGAAACGGGTGGGGCTCAGGGCCGAGGCGTCCACGGGAGGAGGGCTCCCGGTGACCAGTGCGGCGGTTACGAGGCCGACGGCCGGGCCCTGCATGAACCCATGCCCGCTGAACCCCGCCGCTACAAAGATCCCAGGGTGATCGGGCAGTTCCCCCACCACCCCATGGTCGTCGGGCGTCATCTCGCGAAGGCCTGCCCACGTATGAACAATGGGAGCGTCTGACAATAGGGGCCATCGCTGGATTAGCGCCTCCCCCAGCTGCGCAACGTCGGATGGTCGGGGGCGATCGTCGAAGCTCGGGGCCGTATCTCGGTCGCCACCGCCAAAAACCACGGCACCGCCATCGCTGTGGCAGTAGAGGCCAGTATCGAGGTCCACCGTCAGCGGAATAGTGGAGGGCCACGTGGGCAGGGGCCCGGTGCGGTAAACCTGGCGATGGTGCGGGGAAATGGGCACCGACAGGCCGATGGTGGCCAGCAGGGGTGCTGTCCAAGGCCCGCACGCCACGACTACTCGGTCCGCAGCCAAGGTCGTTTCGTCTTGCAGGGCCACCCCAGCGGCTGCGCCGCGGGCGTCCAAGAGCAGGGATTGAACCCGAGCGCCTTCGCGCACCTCCACGCCGGCGCGCCGGCAGGCCGACTCCAGCGCTGACGTAGCCGCGCCGGGGTCGGCGATGCCGTCGGATTCAGTAAAGGTGCCCAGCCGGAGGTCTTCGGTCGCCATGCCCGGCACGAGCCGTGCTACGTCGTGGGCCGTCAGGAGCGAAACCTCCACCCCCCAGCGCCTTTGCTCTAAGGCACCCGTGCGCAGCACGGCCGCCTGCCGGTCGCCAGCTGTAACGAACAGGTAGCCGATGCGGGCGAAGCGAGGATTGCCGCCATAAATGCTCTGCCAGTGCGCGAATCGATCGCGCGACAAGAGTGCAAGCTGCACATTGGCTTCCGATGAAAATTGGGTGCGAATGCCGCCCGTCGCCTTTGACGTTGTGCCAGATCCTACGCGATTCCGCTCTAGCACAGTGATTCGCGTGCGAGTTTCCAGCTGGGCCAGTTCGAACGCAATGCTCAGCCCGATGATGCCGCCTCCGATGATAAGGACAGATGCGCCCGCCACCGGTCACCTCCTCCTGCCGGCCACCTCTGCAGGGGGCCTCCGCACCTTGCTTCTCCGGGGATCAAGCCATCTCGTCATGATGCGCAGGCAGATTCGACTTGAACGCGGGCTTTCCTGCCGACGCCTCGGGGCGCCCAGAAATTTCGTCAGCCCTGCAGGAGCACGTGTCGGGCCGTAGCACCCTCGATGGGGTGTGGTGGATTTGGCGGCCTCGCAAGTGCCACGCAACGAGTGCGTCTTAGCGTTCCCAACGAGGCGCCGAAAGTGGATGGATTCGCCGGGCGTTGTATCGCGGACCAGCACCCTTGCTCTATGCGGAGTGCGGCCGTGACTTCGTGCCCGCTGTGTGATGAGCGGTTGGCGGCCGTCACACAGCGGGCCCTGTCTCACGCAGCTCTCCGTGGACGAAGCGGGAGGGCAGCGGCTTGCAACGCCCGCCGCACTTTACGGCGCGCGCTCTAGGAGATCCTGCTCCCGCTCGGGCGCGAGCCCGGTTCGGGTCCATGCGTACGGCTCTCGCTCGCGATGCCACGAAAGG
>JAKADO010000061.1 GCA_021820485.1 Bacillota bacterium | reverse complement strand
TTCAATCCCTCCTGGCTTCGCCTATCTGGCGGCCATTGGAACCATGTGGAACTCACGGATGCGGCTCAACACCCCCATGCTGCTCATCTTGATGAGCATGTTCAACTTCTTCATCGGCGGCATTACCGGCCTCTTCGTGGCCGACGTGCCTGCCAACCTCCAGCTGCACAACACGTTTTTCGTGGTTGGGCACTTCCACTTCACCATCATTGGCGGAATGGTCTTCAGCTGGATGGCAGCGATGTACTACTGGCTCCCGAAGTTCTCGGGGCGGACCTACAACGAGTTCTGGGGCAAGTTTGGGGCCATTTGGGTGTTTGTGGCGTTCAACGCAACCTTCTTGAACTTCTTCGTGCTGGGTCTGCACGGCATGAACCGGTGGGTTAGTGTGTATCCGCCGTACCTCCAACCGGAAAACTTCTGGACCTCGATCGCGGCCTTCTTCCTGGGCGGTGGGTTTGGCTTCAACATCATCCACATCGTCTGGGCGTGGGTCAAGGGACCGAAGGTTCAAGAGAATCCCTGGCAGGCCAAGACCTTGGAGTGGCAGACCTCATCGCCGCCGCCCCGATACAACTTCGAGGAGCTTCCCGTGGTTGTGGGCGGATTCTACACGTATGGCGATGGCGTGCCCGAGCCTGTGGTCATGGCCAAGCCCGCGGAATCGCAGGGATAGCCACAAATAGGGTGGAAGGAGGGAAGAGTGTATGGCCTCGCAACAAAACACGAACGGCAAATCGGATGTCCGCGCGATTCGTGCTGGCTTCGGAATCTTTCTAACCAGCATGAGCGTCGTCATTGTGACGCTGATTGCCGCTCGCTACCTGACTGCAGGAGGCGCTGTCGGTACCTGGAGTCAATGGCTGGGTGCGATAACCACGCTCTTCATGTTAATCAGCGGTTTTCTGGCTCGAGCTGGCCGTACGGCCATTCTGGCTCGGGGCGACAACCAAACCATGCAGAGCCGCATCCGCTTGAGCTTCTGGTTCGGAGTGCTCACGGTCGCAAGCATCTTCCTGCAATGGGTGCTGCTCGCGCACCAAGGCGTTCCGATTACAGCCCCGACGGCGGAGGTTTACTACATCCTGACAGGCATCTGGATGCTCTTGGCCTTGGTGTCTGGGTTCGGACTGATTGCTTCGGCAATTCGCGGACGCCGCATTGGCGGGTATACCGAGGCTGACAACTGGAATGTCGAAGGTTCCACGTACTTCTGGCATTTTACCGTTGTCGCTTGGTTAGTCCTGTATGTGGTGTTGTACTTCTTGTAGTCTGGCGTGACTTGGGAGAGGAGGATGCGAAGTGGGTGGATTTTTCCCCAGTTTGCCGTTTTATATTCCGAGTAGTCCCGGCATGCCGCACTGGTGGGATATTTTCTGGTGGGTGTTCCAATTGGTGATTATGGGCGGCCTTCTGTTGGCCTTGCGTCGGATCGCGCTCCGTGTGGACCGCGAACGGGATGCAACCGACTTTGGTGCCCACGCCAATCGGCCACAAGCACCGGTTCCGCCGGATGGCCCGGGAATCCCGGGGTAGTCTGATGGCCAACGGTGGGGCACTTGCCTCACCGTTGGATTTGTATAGAATTGACTTAGCTATTTCTGGACAAGGGTGTGTCTGCCCCATGATTACAAAGGTGCAAGAGACGGTGCGCGCCTATATGGAATTGACCAAGCCAGGCATTGTTCTATGGCTCTTGATCACGGCCTACTGCGCCATGATTGTGGGACATCAGGGCATACCTCCGCTTGGCGAGACCATCTTTACCCTCGTGGGATTGGGGTTGTCGGCCGGCGGCGCGCATGCGGTCAATATGTGGTACGACCGGGACATCGATCAGATTATGAAGCGCACCAAGCGGCGTCCTGTGGTCACAGGGCGGGTCAGCCCGCAAAACGCCTTGACGTTCGGGATTGTGTGCGGCGTGGTCTCCTTCATTGGGATGGGTTTCTTGGTGAACTGGCTGGCTGCGAGCGCTTCGTTAGGCGGGTATTTGTTTTACGTCTTCATCTATACGATGTGGCTGAAGCGGCGCTCGGCACAAAACATCGTTATTGGCGGCGCGGCAGGCGCGTTCCCACCGATCGTCGGGTGGGCTGGCGCCACCGACCATCTCGGACTAGCGGCTGGCTTGATGTTTTTGTTGATTTTCATGTGGACTCCGCCGCATTTCTGGGCGTTGGCGTTGTACAAGCAAGAGGACTACCGCAATGCCAAGATTCCCATGATGCCCATTGTGCGGGGATCGCGAGCGACCAAGATCCAGAGCCTCATTTACGCGATTTTGTCGCTGGCGGTGTCAATCACGCTATACCTAACGCACACGGTAGGGCGGGTCTACTTGGGAGCGGCAGTGGTGCTGGGCGTGACCTTCGTCATGTACAACATCCGGCTTCTGCGGGAGCCCGCTGATGAGCTCACCTGGGCGAAAAAGACGTTTCGTTTTTCGCTGATTTACATCGCAGCCTTGTTCGTGGCCATGGTGGTGTAGTCAACGGGGAACGCAGCGGGACTCTATGGATATCCATAGAGTCCTTTTTTGTGCGCTTTGTCGGGGAAGGCCCCGCGCGGCGAGGGGAGGGGAGAAGCGTTGGATATGGCGTGAGGGAGCCCTGTTCCACGCGCATATCCGACAGGAATGCGGACCGAACCGCAGTGGAATTGGTGGTGGCGAATTCGGCGTTGGGGCGGACACACAGGCGGTCCAAAGAACCAGCAGGGACGGTTCGCGGGAAGAACGGCCATCCAAGAGTGGAGTCGGTGGGTGAGGAGACCGTCATCGCATGGCCCGCAGCGTGATGTCTTCCTGTTAGGGAATGGAGTTGAAGTATTGCACCAGCGCCTTGGCGCTCGTGGCGCCGACCGGGTTTCCGGGGGGCATGCGGGTAGCAATGAATTGCTCCATGGCCGCGGCTCCCATTGAGGACACCAGGGCGCTCGAAAATGGCGGCGTGGGCCCATGGCATCGAGCGCAGGTGCTGGCGTAGAGAGATTTCCCGGCCGCCACACTAGGGTTGGCCGCGGAGGGGGTTGGGCTCTTGTTGGGCTTCGCACTTTCGACGGCGCCGGGGGCGGGCATCACTGCTACACCGAGCCCATGATCATACACCATGCTGCCGCCCACAACTCCGGTCGCCGAAATCATGATGAGCCCCAAGACATACGCTCCCAGAGAGGAATACCATGGCTTTAGGGCGTCCTGGAGGCGGGTTGTCTGTGCAGTGGCGGGGGTATCCCGCCGCCAAAGGCGATGGGTGCGCATGCGAAAAACAACGATGACCACAATCAATCCGCCAGTGATGAGGCCGTCGCGGCGGTGGGCCTCGAGAATGGGACGGACGGTCGGGGTGACGAGCACTTTCCCGGCCGCATAGAGTCCAGCCACAATGGCCAAGGCCACAGCGATGAGAGTGAGCCACAACAGCACGAGTGCCGCACGTTCGAAAAATCGATCCCGCCGCCAAATGGCGATAAGGTCCAGCAAGAATGCCGTGAACAGGAGGGCGATGGGGAAATGGACAAGCATGGGGTGCACAGTGGCGGGGATCACAGAATATGTCCTCCCTGGATGAAAGTAGCGCATGGATTGCGGGGGAGGCGGGTGAGCGGCCTCCCCGCGGCGACTTAGATCAGGAGCCACACGCGCAATCGTTGCATGCGCAGTCGCCGGCGCAGGCACAGGTATCTGCGCAATGGCCGGTGGCGCAGCTTTGGCAGCAGCACTGCCCAACAATAGAATCCTCCATGGGAAACAGGCCTCCTTCCATCGCGGCGATAGGGGGTAGAGTGCCTCGATAGGAAGAATTTATGCAGGAGGGCGTCTGGAGCACGACTATCTTCCGTCAAAAAATCGCGAGGGGCCAGGACGGAAAGCCCACAAGGCACCGAGAAGGGCGACGGCGGGAATGCCGGCCATGAGAAGGCGTATCCCCAATCGGACGTCGGGACTGGCGATCCCGGCGGAATTGGCGTGATAGCCAGTGACGTGAAAGACCAGGTAAATAATCAAGGCTTCCAGCGTGGTGCCAAACCGCAGAATGAATCCATTAACGCCGTAGAAGGCCCCTTCGCGCCGAACCCCTTGGCGGGCGGCGTGGGCGTCGATGATTTCCGCCATGACGATGTCAATGAGCATGAGAAATCCACCGAGACCAACTCCCAGCACCATGGAGGCCATGACGCCCATCGCAAATCGATGGGCAGCAAAGTACAGCAGTACGGCCACCGTCATGATGCCAACAGCGGTGGTTAAGGAACGCCGGGAACCCCACCGTGGGATGAGACGGGACCACGGATACACAGTGAGAATGGCGACAATAAACGCGGAAGCCAGCATGAGGGACAGCTGGCTGTGGCGCAGATGGAGGACGTACTTGCCAAAGAAGGGCATCGCCGCGGGGATGAGCACCAACACAAATTGGACTAGGAAATTCATCGTCAGATAGCGGATGAACCCGGGCTCTTTCAGAACCGCCCAAAAGGGATGCCATAAAGGTTCGGGGGTCGTTGGCGCGGGCATGGTCGTCTGGGGGTTCCCGCGTCCGCCCCATACCACCGCCAGAAATCCCAGCGTCCCGACGACAGCCAGTAGGGCGCCCATGGTGCTCCAACCGAAGCGGCCGTACAAAATGGGCGGCAGGGAAACGCCGATCATGAGGGCGACGATGCCAATGCCTTGGCGCCAACGGGCCACCTCGGCCCGGGACTTAAGGGAGCGGAACATTTCGGGAAACAGGCTGGTCCAATTGATTACCACCATCAGATAGAGCCCGTCGAACAGAGCTACCATGATGAGAAAGTACCATACGAGCCCGTGTTGACCCACCAAGGGATGCCACAGGAGCCAGAACACAAGGCCCAATGGCAAAAACCCAGCGGCGATGTAGGGAATGCGACGGCCCCACCGAGAGCGAGTCCGATCGGACCAGAGCCCCATCAGGGGATTGAGCACCGCATGCCACACGCTTTGGATGGTCATGGCCAGTGTGATGGGACCAATCGGTGCTCTCAGATGGTCCACATAGAAGAACAGGATGAAAGTGGCAAACGCTTGCGAGTAGATATTGGTGCCCAGGTTGCCGAGACCATACGCAATGCGAGCCGCCGCGCCGTCGGAGTTTCTCATGAGTCATGATTCGCGATGGCGGACTAAATTTCCTGTCGATTCAACACGCGAAGCGTGATTGTGAGAGGGCTTGCGCCGGTCCATAGCCAGCGAACTCCAACCCATTCAGTCTCTTCGTGAGGCGCTAGGGTGGTGAAGTATCCAGTCGGAAGCAGCGGCGCATGGTCAAGACAGGCTGGCCTTGGCATGGCTTCGTGCTCGCTTGCGGCGTCGGGGCGGAGGTTGCCGTGCCCCGTGAGTGTCCCTCCTGGCAGGATAACGGCGACATGGGAACCTGGCTCTCCCCAAAGCAGGAGGGAGACCGAGCCGGACGCGGCCTGAAGGCCTTCCGGTGAAGCCAACGTTTCGATAAATCCGAGCGGACGCCCGCTTTCTGGGTTGGGAAGGCCTTCACTGATGGGGATGACCGCACCCTCACGAATGAAGAGCGGCAGTCGGTCACGATCGGCATCCACGACGCTCTCAACCGGCCCCGAATGGATGCGTCCCGTCCACCAGTCGAGCCAGCGACCAGGAGGGAAGGAGACTATCCAGCGTGTCTGGCGGGGGCGTGTGACCGGCGCTGCCAGGACACTGTCGCCCAGTAAAAATTGCCGGTTCTCGCGGGGATTTGTGGTTGGGAACTCGAGCCATACCGGGCGGATCAGCGGGATACCGGCCGTATGCGCTTCGCTCGCCAGCGTGTAAAACGTCGCAAACAGGAGCGCATGCAGGCGCGCGTAGCGCGCGTAGACCGCCATCGTCTCCCGGTCGCGGCTCCAATGCCAGTTTCGGGGCCGTGCCGTGCCGTGGTGAGTACGCATCAGCGGCATGAGGGAAGCGGCTTGGGTCCAGCGCCAATAGAGTTCCTTGGTTGAGGGACGTGTTAGCCCAAAGGTCATATAACCGGCAATGTCAGTTCCCCAAAAGGCGTTGCCTAGGATGCCCGCGGAGAGTGCCTGCGGAACCACGGTGGCCAGCCCGTCGGCGGCGTCCCAGTCCGTGTCGGAGTCTCCGCCCCACATCGCGGAGGCCAGCGATGGGGTTTGCAGTCCAGCCGAACGAACGAAAAAGGAATAGTCACCATTGGGACGCTCCCGCTCCCAGAATTCGCGATGCAAGGATTGCCAGAGCACAGGATAGCGGTTGTGGGTCTCCCAACCGGAAGTGCCATCCGCCAGCATGCTTTCCACCGGCAAATGCTCGCCGAAGTCGGCCATCCATCCGTCGAATCCCAGGCGCAGCGCCGGGGCAAATAGTCGCTGGTGAATCCATTGACGCGTTTCGGCTCGGGTAAGGTCGAGCTCTCCGTGATGATTGCCGAGAATGTCGATGTCCACCGGCCGTCCGTTCCCGTCGGTGACCAAATGCCCGCCGTGGAGCGCCTCCCCGTAAAGCAGGGTATCGACGGCGACTTCGGGACAAAAGTATCCGAGAAATTTGAATCCCTCTTGATGGAGTCGGTGGGCCAACTCTTCAATGTGCGGATAGAGAGAGCGGTTGACTTCGTGGCTCAAGGGGCGCATCCAAAAGCGTCGCGCGTCTTCCCAAGAGCCCGTCCAGTCCTCCACCCAAACCGCGGACGAGGGAACCTGGTTCTCGCGGAGATCGCGCATGAGCGCCAGTACGGACTGCTCTCCCCGCACCGCATCGTTCCAGGGCCCAAACTGCCAAGGGGCCGGCATAGGAGGCGTACCCAGCTCGGTGGCGCGGCGTTCGATGACCTGCTTCAAGCTGGCGCCAGCCACGAGGTGCAAGGTGATGTGCGAACCCCAAATGCGGAGCGACCGTCGTGCCCCCCTGAGGGACCAGTCAATCCGTTCGGGCTCATCCACCCACGCTCCATATCCCGAGGAGCTGAGCCACGAAGGAGAGGGGGCATAGGTTGCGTGGTGACCGCGGGGGATGGGAACACGGCCCGTCCAACGCAGCCAGCGCGAGAGAGGCCCGAGCCCCACAGGACCCTCCTCGGTCCATGTCGTCCAACGCCCCGGCGGCCGCGAAGGGCCGTTTCCGTATTCGCCGAACCCATAGAGCACTTCTGACTCTGATGCCCACCAACGAAATCCGACTCGGTTGGCGTGCGATGCTGTGAGGATCATCGTAATCATGTCGGGGGCGTCTTGCCGGATGGTGAGCCGGCCTAGGGGATGGGATCGGGCATCCACCAAAGCCCACTTTCCGTCGCCCATCGGCACTACATCGGCGACCCGAAAGCGCTCGACGCCGCGATCACGGAAGAAATCCCAAGCGATAAAGTGGCGTTTGCCCACGCGGTTGACCTGTTGAAACAGCCAATCTTCGCGATGGATGACGATGAGGGGATTCGAGTCCCGCGAGATAACAATGCGGTGATTGGGGCCCATGCTAACATGAACATACGAATTCGTCTCATTCATGACATCACGATATCACGAATGGCGCACGAACCTGAAGCGGCGAAGGCGAATGAAAGGCGGCGGTTTAATGAAACCATGGGAAGAAGCGCTGGAACAGTGGGCTGGGAAGTCCCGTCGGGAAAGAGCGCTGGCGGGTGCGGGAGGGCCGGGAACGCTTCTCGTGACTGGGACTGTCGGCGCGGTGGTCTTGAAGCGCGGGGTGCCGTACCGGGAGGTCTACCTTTACGAAGCGGTTGGCGAGCGACTGCGTGGACGCGGTCTCTCGGTGCCGCGGCTGAGAGCGTCGGGACGCAATCCTGACTGGATTGTCCTCGAATTCCTCCCGGAGCCGCTTCCTCAGGAGCGATGGGAGAACGACCCGGAAGTGCTCTCATATCTCGCTCGATTGCACCGGCAGAGTCCCGCACTGTTGTCCGGATGCCTGGACCCCTACAAGTTTTCGTGGGACGAGACGGCATTAGCCGCCCTATCGACGTTGGTTGACGGGGGTCTGGCAGGCCGGGTTGCGGGGATCCTGCGTGACAATGCAGCGCTATTTTCCTCGCTCTTTTCTCCCGTCACATGGATCCACGGGGATCCCAATCCCACCAATTGGCTTCTCACGCATGGCGGATCGGTAGCGTTGACCGACTGGTCCCGATACGGAAGGGCCCACCCAGCCGTTGATATCGCCATCGCGCTCCCAGGCCTTCCCTATCTCGAAGTCCTGCAGCATTCAGCCGAGACATATTGCATTTTGAACGGAGACCTGGTTGGTAATCCGTCGGATATGGCGCGTCGGGTTGCCTTGGCCAAGCTTTGGAGTTTCCTCGACTTTCTCTTGATGGCGTACCGCGGTGAACTTGGGAGCGTCGCCGGCCCCGCCGTAGAGATGTTGCGAGAACGGCTTGCGCAATGGGTGGCGGCCGTGTTTTCCTGAGACTGGATATTGCCCGAGCGGGGGAGCGTGACGGGAACATAGCTGCCGTAGCAAGACCAGCGGTCCCTGTCGTTATGGGGTGAAGGAGCCCCCGCCGCCCGAAAAAATCGCCATCGGCGTATACCAGTACCCGCTTGGCTGGATGCATCAGGGCGGGAAGAAAAATGATGACCGCCGACAAGACATGGCCTGAGGCAAAACCCATCACGAGGGTCCACCGCAACTCGGGGGTCCATGCCAACGATTTGATCACATTAGTCAAGAGTGACTACATTGAGATGAGGATTGCCAATTGGTGAGGGGTGATGGGATGGAAGAGCGCGCATTGCTGCTCTTAGGAATTCTTATGGCGCAGAGTCAGCACGGGTATCAGATCAATGAATTCATCGAGATGAATCTCAGTCGAGTCACTGACATGAAAAAGCCCACCGCTTATGCCACCCTCGACCGTCTGGGGGAGGCGGGCTATGTGCAGGTTCACGAGGAACAGAGGGGCAATCGTCCCCGTCGCAAGGTCTATACCATTACGGAGAGTGGTCGGCAGCACTTTCTGGATTTGCTGCGCCTTAGTCTCGCCACCAGAGACAAGATGATCTTTGCGAGCGATATTGGGATGATGTTTCTGGACCATTTGGCCGTGGAAGAGGCGGTGTCACTGATTGAGCACAGGCTGGCCAACGTGAACGCCGAAATCCGGCAGCAGGAATTGGCGCCTAGACACGGTTTTGGACTGGGCGTAGACTTGGCCATAGAGCACCACTTGGTGCACCTCAAAGCCGATGCCGAATGGCTCAATTCCGTGATCGCCCGTCTGCGGGAACAGCGCGAGAATTAGTTGGGTAGGTTTTAGCACAACGGGTGTCTGGAAAGCAAACATGGGAGTCGATAGGTTTTGCCAGTTGCAGAGCCGAAACGCCCACAGACAAAGCTTGCTGTCGACCCGGCGGCTATCACGTCGTCCCTACAGGCTGACATATGTTGTTTTTCGGTGCAACCGTGGACGGCGAGCGGGATTTCCATGATGCGTCAGGCGGTTGTACCGGAATGCAGAATGCAGGCTCGGCGGCCCGGCCATTCCACGGTCTAATTCTGAACAGCATGCACGCCCAAAACCCAAAGAGCACTATACAGCACCATCGACGCAATCGTCACCATCAGCAGCAGCTCCCGCTTGTGAGTGGCGTCCTGCCACAAAGTCCATCCAAGATACCACGGAGGAAGCTCGGCTAAGAAGCGGGGGATGCCTTCAAACATATTGTAGTTGTTCGAGAGAATGACCGTAAGACCCGTGTACCATGCGGCGGGCCACCATTCGCGTTTACGCAGCATCCAGAACGCAAGAAGCCCCGTAATGGCGCTTAAAACAATGGCCCATAGCGGAAAGGACCATCCCCCAGAAGCGGTGAGGGAATTCAAGGGGTGAAGTAGCCAATGAGCCGTTTCATGAAACGGCCACGTGGAGACCCGTCCCCAGGCCGCCTGAATTTTCATGAACCCTAAAGGTGTCCCGGCGACGCGAGCATCAATGCTGCCCACTACCGCATAGCCGAATCCAAACGCAATGTCACCGAAAAACCATAGCCAGCGCTGCCATTCAGGTCGCGACCAGGGCCGTGTCCGGAGGGTGAACGCATACGGGATGATCGGAAAAAGTCGACGAGATTGTCATGCATAGCGCCCGTGGGCTTGAATCTGGGTGATGGGGGGGGGGGGGCCTAGGCTTCTGCTTTGCAGCCCCAGTCCTTATGCTGCGTGCGGGCGCGAACACCAAACGCTTTGGGGCGGGTCACGGCGTGACGTGAGTTCAATGGGGCCAGTAATGGCGGGTATCCCGCGCGATTCGCTCCACCTTCTGCAAGGACCACGCGCCATAAACAGGGCGTTTGGACTTTTGACCAGTCCCCGCGACGCAGCGCGGCACGGCGTCGCGAAGTTCAGTATCCGGCATTGGGACGAACATCGATTAATTCTAGTGGCATGGAAGGTCGCCAGGCTATCAGGCTCCCCATCTTCTATGTTCGACTGGCCGGCAACCACCCCGTCTGCCGAGCGGGCTATCGTTCACGTTACAAGTTCGCAACAATTTTCGTGTATGGTAGTGTAATACGGTGTTGCCTGGACGAGCACCGCCCCAGAGGAGGATGAGCATCAATGAATAGTAAGACAGCAGCATGGACCCTTGCTGTGCCTCTGTTCGGTGCGGCGATTGCTGGATGTGGCACAACCGCCTCGTCGGCGTCTCCAACCACAGTGGCCACGGTCAACGGTGCGTCAGTCACATCCAACGACGTGAATATTTTCGTCAAAGGAACCGAATTCATTCAGGGAATGACACTGCCAAACACGAAGACCGAGAAGTCCCTGGAAGTGAAGGCGGTGGTGGCGCAGGTGACAGTGAACCAATGGGCCTTGAAACACCATTTGATCACGGAAAAGCAGGCGCAAGCCAAGGCTAATCAATTCATTACTGCCAACATCGAGTCGCAGGTTGGCGGCAAAACGGGACTTGTCACCCTGCTGAAATCGCATCAGCTGACCTTTGGAGAGCTGCAAACGTACATCACCGACGAAATGATTGGTCAGAGCGCATTCAACAAGGTGACGAAGAATGTCAAATCGCCGACCACCACCCAAGAACAGGCGTATTACACGGCCAATAAGGCGTCCTTTTCCAACCCACCGGAGGACGAGATTAGCGACATTCTCGTCAAATCGCAGTCGCTGGCCAATACAATCCTAAAGGACGCAAAGGCGGGACAAAGCTTTGCGACGTTAGCCAAGCAATATTCGATCTCGTCGACCGGAAAGACGGGAGGGAGTCTCGGCTACTTGCCTGTAGGCACCACCTCCATGAGTCAAGGGATGGCGACCGCTGTGCAGAATCTCAAGGCAGGGCAATATGCCACCTACCACGGTACAAAGGGTTATCATGTCATCTGGCTTCAAGCCGTCAAGGCATCCACAGTGCAGCCATTTTCTGCGGTGCAAGCGCAGATAAAGCAACAGTTGCTGCAGAATAGTGCGGACGCTTTGTACCAGTCATGGACCCAAAAGCTCGAAAAGGCACAAAAGATTACCATTAAATAACTGTTCGTCTACGGGAAGGCTGCCGCGATATAAACGGGCAGCCTTTTTTGATCAACGGACGCCTCCGAGGGAAGGCGCGCTCTAACCCGCCAACAGCGCTACAAGATCCGCGCCCAAAATGGGCAGACTGAGGTCGATCGGCATTCCGTATGAAAGCAGAGGTGTGAATCATTCCTGAGAAGCCAAGAGCATGGCTTGACATGGACCCGGGCATCGACGACGCTTGGGGGCTCGTGGTGGCGGCAGCCCAATGTCAAATTTCCGGGGTGTCTGCGGTGGCTGGCAATGTGGGGCTCGAGAACACCTTTGGAAATGCCAAGCGCATCGTGGAACTGCTGGGCCTTGAACAGGTGGAAGTCTGGCCGGGGGCGGAGCATCCGCTCCTTTCGCCGCTGATCACGGCCGAGGCCTTTCACGGAAAGGATGGCGTGGGCAGTTGGAACGGGCAGTCGTTGGCTGTGCAACCCGAGGACGGGCGCGTTTGGACCCGATGGGGCCGTCACCGCTCCGAGTGGTCCCGAACTCATCTCATCGCCACTGGACCCTTAACCAACCTTGCGATAAGTCTTCTAGCCTATCCCCAGTTGGGGGGCGAGTGGGCCTCCGTCACCTGCATGTGTGGAGCGTTGCCGGGGACTCAGATGGATAAGGCGCAGGAGTTCAATATTTATATCGACCCACATGCGGCCGATGTGGTCTTCCACTGGGCCCGAAATGTGCAGCTTATTGGCATTAACGTGGCGCACAAAGCGGTGGTGCCCATCCGCGATCTGGAGCGGTTGTCGAGGTATGGGCAGGTGGGGGATATGCTGTCGCAAATGCTGAGTTTTTACAGCGAGCGGGCACGCGGGGAAGGGGGTGATCCCGGAGCCTTTCCCGTGGACGATGTCGTAGCAGTAGCTGCGGTCGCGAGACCGGAGTTGTTTCAGTGGCGCGAGATGCCCTTGGCCGTGGTGCGGGAGGGCCCATTGCGGGGCACCTTGGTGCTCAGTCCGATTGACTTGAAGCGACCCAATGTGCGTGTTGCGTCGGACGTCGATGTGGCGGGCTTTCGCACTTGGCTTTGGGAGGCCATGGAGGTGTATCGCGAGCAGTCGTGAATCTTGGCCGGCCTCGCATAAGCGGTGGGGTGAGGGAGCATGCTGACAATGGGAATTCCAGAATCAAGCGTCGAAACAAGGGGGATAAATGCTGTGAACGTCAGTGAAATCATGACAAAGTCGGTGAAAACGGTGTCGCCGACTGACTCTGTGCAAAAGGCTGCCGCCATCATGAAGGAAGTGGATTGCGGAAGTGTGCCAGTCACCGAGGGCGGCCGCGTCGTCGGCATGTTGACGGACCGCGACATTGCGGTGAAGGTGGTGGCGGAGGGCAAGAACTCCGATACGCCGGTCAAAGCGCCCATGACCCATGAGGTGGTGACCATTGCACCCGCTACCGACGCTCGCAAGGCGGCCAACACGATGGCCGAAAACCAAGTGAGGCGCCTTCCGGTGGTTGAGAACCAAAAGCTGGTCGGAATCCTAGCCATTGCCGACCTGGCCCGGGTCAATATCTTCGTCAGCGAAAGCGGCCACGCGTTAAGCGAAATATCGGAACCAAACCGGCAATCGAACGCAGTTCAACACTGAATCACCATTGGGGAGAGGCCCTGGTCGCGCCGCGGCGGGGCCTCCTGCCATGGCACGGGTTGTCTCTCAAATGGAGAGGAGGGCATGGCTCATGGAGTACCGGATTTTGGGACAAAGCGGGCTGAAGGTCTCTCGGCTGTCTCTGGGTACGATGACGTTTGGCAACAATCAATGGGGCATTGGCGGGGTTGATCAGGAGCTCGCCGATCAGATGGTATCGCTTGCGCTCGACCATGGCGTCAATCTCTTCGACACGGCGAATGTATACGCGCTGGGCGAATCGGAGGAAATCTTGGGGAGGGCATTGAAAGGTCGCCGACATCAGGCGGTCGTGGCCACCAAGGTGCGATCGCGGATGGGACCGGGACTCTTTGACACGGGGCTCTCCCGAAAGCACTTGTACGACGCCTTGCATGCGAGTCTCCGCCGTCTCGGCACAGACTACATTGACCTCTACCAGTTGCACGGCTTTGATGCCGACGTGCCTATGGAAGAGACGCTTCGGACCCTCCACCAATTTGTCACCTCTGGCAAGGTACGATACCTCGGCCTGTCCAATTTCGCAGCCTGGCAAATTGCCAAGGCGCAGGGACTGGCATCCTGCCATGGTCTCGAGCGGTTCGTGTCAGCCCAGATGCACTATTCCTTAGTCAACCGCGACGTTGAGAACGAGGTGGTGCCCGCCATCCGGGACCACGGAATGGGCCTCATTGTTTGGAGCGCGCTGTCGGGCGGATTTCTCAGTGGCAAGTATCGCGCGGGAGTGGCTCGCCCTGAAGCACGCATTCAGGACATGGCCCAAAGCTTTCCGCCATTCGATGTCTCGGCCGGCCAAAGAGTGTTGGAGCCCTTGGATATTCTGGCGGTGCGCCATCGCACGTCCATCGCGGCTGTAAGCCTTGCGTGGGTGGCTGACCGGCCTGGTGTGGCCTCGGTGCTCATCGGGGCAAGGGGTTTACAGCAACTGGAAGAGAATCTTCGGGCCGAGGAAGTGCGTCTGACCCCGGACGAGAGCCGCCAGTTGGACGACTTAACTGCGCCGGCTCCTCAGTATCCGGGGTGGATGATCGCGTCGCAGGCTCGAGAGTGATGAGACCACGAGAGTTGGGACTCTCTTGCTCTTACTGAAGATCTGGGTGGCGCGAGTCTAGTAAATTGCCCGGGTTGACGAATGAGGGGTATAGTATCCCTTGGATACTACACCGTAGCCGGAGGCGCTGCCAATGTCAAACGATGCCCTGCGACCGATTGCCGAAGTCGCTGCCCAACTTGGGCTCTCATCCTCAGAAATTGTGCAACTTGGACAACACAAAGCTAAACTTCCCCTCGATATCGTCTATCAAAATCCCCGCCGTGCGCGACTTGTGCTCATGACCTCCATCAATCCCACCCCAGCGGGGGAAGGCAAGACCACCATGTCGGTGGGCCTTTCGCAAGCCTTGCGGCGGTTGGGGGTGAAGGCTACCGCGGTGTTGCGGGAACCGTCGCTAGGGCCGACCTTTGGAATGAAGGGAGGGGCCACGGGCGGTGGAAAGTCGCAGGTGGAGCCGTCAACCGACATCAACTTGCACTTTACCGGAGACTTTCACGCCATCACTGCAGCCCATAACCTACTGGCAGCCTTAGTGGACAACGAGCTCTATCATGGTACGCGCCTTCAGGTCAACCCGACCCGCGTCACCTGGAAGCGCGTGCTCGATGTGAACGATCGCGCCTTGCGGCACGTGGTGATTGGCTTGGGAGGTCCCGGACAGGGCGTAGTGCGTGAAAGCGGATTTGACATTACCGCCGCCTCAGAAGTCATGGCCGTCCTGACCCTGTCCCGTGACCTGGCTGATCTCAGGAGCCGGTTGGGCCGGATGATTATCGCCAACAATGGCAGCGATTTCGTGACGGTCGAGGACCTCGGGGCCCAAGATGCGCTGGCCGCCCTGCTGACCGATGCCCTCATGCCCAATCTGGTGCAGACCACAGAGCATACGCCAGTCATTATGCATGGAGGGCCCTTTGCGAACATTGCGCATGGTTGCAACAGCATTATTGCGACCGAGGCCGGTCTCAGGCTTTCGGACGTGGTCATTACCGAAGCCGGATTCGGTGCAGATTTGGGGGCGGAAAAGTTTCTGGACATCAAAGCTCCGGTGGCCGAGTTGAACCCCGACCTTTCCGTGGTGGTGGTGACACTACGGGCGCTGAGATATCATGGCGGCCAACCGCTGGGTCAGATGCACCTCCCCAATTTGGAGGCCCTGGAAAAGGGGATGGAGAATCTCTCAAAACATATTGAGAACCTTCAGAGCTATGGACTTCCTGTGGTGGTGGCCATCAATCGCCGCCAAGGCGACAGCGATGAAGAGATTCGCTGGATGGTGCAGAAACTGGCGGATCGGGGCGTACCGGCGGAATCGGCAGACATTTTTAGTGAGGGAGGCGCCGGCGGGCTATCGCTGGCACAGTTGGTGCAGGAGCAGTTGCACAGCGCCGCGTCTCACTATCAGCCCCTCTATGACGCGGATATGGAGTTGGAGGAGAAGATCCGCCGCATCGCCACCAGAATCTACGGAGCTGAAAGCGTTGAATACGCTCCACCCGCCGTTCAAGCGCTGAAGCGATTGAAGAAATGGGATCAGGAGAGCTTGCGGGTATGCATTGCCAAGACCCAGTACTCGCTCAGCGACAATCCTGCGCGTCTGGGACGCCCCAGCGATTTCGTGCTGCATATCCGCAACATTGAGATTGCACGCGGCGCCGGGTATATTGTTCCCTTGGCTGGAGACATGATCCGCATGCCTGGCTTGCCCAAGGATCCTGCTGCCTATCGTGTCCATGTCACCGAGGACGGGGTTGTGGAAGGCATTCATTAGGCAAGACCACGGGGTCGCAGTACCCTGGCAGATTCGAGGGATCTGAGAAAAAAAACTCCTCATCATCGCTGGCGTGAGCCTGAGAGGAGTAGCGATGCGGCCGCCGGTTGCACCTTCTTGTGCCTGGCGGCCGCATCTTTGTACGGTGCGTCGCGTGTTGCCCTCAGCGCCGCACACGAGGGCGGCTAACGGTGGTTGGCGGTGCGAAAGTAACGAAAAGTAGCCTCAAGACCGTCTTTCAATGGCACCCGGGGCTCCCAACCGAGCAGAGCGCGCGCTTTGGAGATGTCCGGGCACCGATTGGTCGGGTCGTCAGGGGGGAGTGGCCTCGGCTCAACGTGGAGGGAAATGCCGGCGACATCCGCCACGACTTCGGCAAAGTTAAGAATAGTGCGCTCTTCGGGGTTTCCGATGTTGATGATTTCGCCGGCTAGCCCATCAGTGATGGCCGCTCGCCAAATGCCGTCGACCTCGTCCGACACATAGCAGAAGCTTCGAGTTTGTTCGCCCGATCCATAGATTGTCAGCGGGTCGCCGGACAGTGCCTGGCGCACGAAGTTCGGCACGACTCGGCCATCCTCGGATTGCATGCGAGGTCCGTAGCAATTGAAGAAGCGGAGGATGCGCGCGTCCAACTGATGCTTTCGCACGTATTCCATGGTGAGGGCTTCCCCGAAGCGCTTGGACTCGTCATAGCAGGATCGCGGTCCCACCGGATTGACGTTGCCCCAGTATGTTTCGGGCTGCGGAGACACAGCGGGGTCGCCGTAGGCTTCCGAGGTGGAGGCGAGTATGAAGCGCGCCCCGTAGCTCAATGCTGCATCCAAAGCTCGCTTGGTTCCCATCGAATTCACCATCAAAGTTTCCACCGCCAAGCGCCGGTAATGAACTGGGGAGGCGGGGGAGGCGAGGTGAAATACCAGGTCGGCACTGGATGGCAGGGCCTCTTGAGGCCATGGTTCGGAGACGTCGGCTTGGATGCGGGTTACCGCATCGGGGCCATGTTGGGACAAGTTATCCCAGCTCCCCGTGGCCAAATTATCCAAGACGACGACATGCAATTCTTGTTGTACCAGTCTATCGACGAGATGGCTGCCAATGAAGCCGGCGCCTCCCGTCACGATTGCCGTTTTCAATCCCACGCCTCCTTTATCATCGGCCGATGCCGCGATATTGTAGTCCAACACGGACCGCGGCATTGGGGTCCCAGAAATTCCGTCCATCGATGACAATGCCTCGCGTCAGGCGTTCCGCAATCGTCGAGAGCGGGATTTCGGCGAATGACGGCCACTCAGTCGCCAGGATGAGTGCATCGGCCCCGTCCAAGGCATCCTCGGCGGAGTCTGCGTACTCAACATCGAAATCAGGACGTAGACGGCGCAAGTTTTCCAAAGCGATGGGATCGTAGACCCGGACCCTGGCGCCCAACCGCAACAGTTCCTCAATGATGGTCAAGGAGGGGGCGTCACGGAGGTCGTCTGTTCCGGGTTTAAAGGCTACTCCCCAGACTGCTATGCGACGTCCTTTGATGGGTTTGAGCACCTCTTGAAGACGTTTCACCACCAAGAGCCGCTGGTCACGGTTTACCTCTTGGGTGGCATAAAGCAGGCGCGGTTGGTAGCCATACTCTTCGGCAGTGACCGTCAACGCGGCTAAGTCCTTGCCGAAGCAACTGCCACCCCACCCGATCCCGGCATTCAAAAATCGCCCACCGATGCGTTGATCAAGTCCAATGCCCCGCATGACTTGTACAACGTCCGCTCCGACTCGCTCTGAGACGTTGGCTATTTCGTTGGCAAACGAGATTTTTGTGGCCAGAAAGGCGTTGGCGGCATACTTAATCATTTCCGACGAAATGCGGTCCGTCACAAAAACCGGCGAAGCGGTCAATCCGTGGGGCCGAGGCGCCTCCGGCGGCGGCTCAAACGATTGCTGCGTGATGGGGAGATACAACTCTTGCAGGCGCTCGATAGCCCACTCTTCGTCCGCCCCCAGCACAATCCGGTCCGGGTACAGGGTGTCCAAGACCGCGGTGCCTTCCCGCAAGAACTCAGGATTAGAGGCGACCGTGTACCATTCGTTGCTTGGTACGCGACCGTGGACTTCTCGATACCCGTCCTGCACCCACACTTCCACGAGGTTTGCGGAACCGATGGGGACAGTCGCTTTGTTGACAATGACCTGTCGCGTCTCTCCGGTCATGTTGCGCCCAATCGCAAGCGCAGCTTGGCGGACGAAGCGCAGATCGGCTTCCCCGTCGGGGAGGGGCGGTGTCCCCACAGCGATGAAAATCACCTCACTGGAACCCACAACAGTTTCGGGGGCGCTGGTCACCGAGAGGTGGCCTTGGTCCATGGCGCGCGCAATGATGGGCTCCAAGCCTTCCTCAAAAATGGGGGAGCGGCGTTGATTGATGAGGGCGATCTTTTCCTCCGACACCTCGATGAGGGTGACCTGGTGCCCTAAATCCGCTAGTACCGCTCCTGTCACCAGGCCGACGTAACCCGCCCCAAATACGGCAACCTTCACTATGCCATGCCTCCTAAAAGATCGCGATAAAAAGCACACGTTTTCGCCGCAATCGCCTCTTGCGTGAAGTGATCGCGAACCCGATCCGACCCCCGACGGGCCAGGGTGGCGCGGAGGGCCGCGTCATCTATTACGCGCCGAATGGCTTCACCCAGGGCCGGTACGTCCCCTTCCGGAAACACGAGTCCCGCATCGCCGATGACGTGCGGAATTTCGCCGCTGTCCGAACCGATGACCACATCTTGCGAGGCCATCGCCTCCGTCAGAACGCGACCGAACTGCTCCTTCCAACGGGACGTGGTCCGGGAGGGGAGCACCAACACGTCCATGAGATTCATGACGTCACCCATTGCGTCTGAAGAAACCCACGGAACACGAGTTATCTGTTGGTTGAGCCCCACCGCATGCGTCCATTCTCCAATTCGCGCATCGTAGGGCCCGGTTCCAACGATTAACAGGCCCACATCGCGATGTTGCTCCAGCAAGGGTTGCATGGCTGCCAACAAGTCGCCAATACCCTTGTCCTCGATGAGTCGTCCCACGTAGCCTACCACAAAAGACTGCCTAATATGGTATTGGCGACGAAGGGCCAGGCGATCGCGGGGTCCGAACAGCGCCATGTCGGTGCCAAACTGGGGAATCACGGTAACAGGCTTGGAGTAGCCTTTTTTCCGCAACACCTCTTCAGCGTCGCGATTGCCTGCGATGGCGCCGCGCGTGCGCTGGAAGACCGCCTGCTCGATGGAGGAAAAGGGTTGCGGATAGCGCTTGTAAATGTTCTGCCAGGTGAAAAAGAGACTCGGCACGCCAAGTTTGTGCGCGGCCCGAACACCCTGCCATGTCACAAAACTGTAGTGCTCTTCGTCCATGTGGACCAAATCAGGCTTGAATTCGCGGATTATCCGCGTGAGGTGAGGATACCAATGGAAGTGATTTCTTCCATTCAACCGGATAGGCATTTTAAAGATGGGATATGTCGCGTCCGACGCATTGGGCTCAAACGGTAGGTTGTCCCAATGGTCAGGCACCACCAATCCCATGTCGATGTCTGCCATCTGTTGCATATAGGCAATCTTGGAGCGATAGGATGCCGTCACGCAAGCTTTGGAAATCATGAGGACGCGCATACGACACCTCTTTGCGGTATTTTCTCTAGGTTATCATAGCGAAAATGGTCGGAGCAGGAAAGTCTCTTGGGTGACGCGCGGGATGGGCCCCCGCCTCGTGGCGGCGCTTGTCCGGTGCACTGTGGCTCTCGGGGGAGGGGGATCCTCGGTGGATGGCAGGGTACCCTCTCTGCGGCGGGGTCTGGAGGCTTTCAGCACCAAGTCGCCCTTCTGCGGTTTTCCGGCCTTGATGTCAAGCTGCATTCCGCTTCCTGCACTAAGCGGCGCAATAATGAGTAAACTTGGACGGGACAACCGTTGGATGCTGAAGCTCAGGCACTTCAGTAATAGAAACTATCGTTCGCAATGGGTTGCGACGGAAGGGCTACCGCCGCCGACGCCGAGTCCATCGCCTAACACGATCGCAAATGGCGTGCGACGCGTGTTGCCGGATACAAAGGAGCCAGCTGCCGTCCAGCGTCGGGTTGCAGACAAAGTAGCGCTACGGAGACCGAAACATTACGTCCGATAAGCTGGATTATGTAAACTAAGAGGAGTCCCGACTCTCCAAAGCCGCAAGATGTGTTGATGGCTTTATTGTACGAGGAACTAAAGTTGTTGACACTTGGGAAGTAAACCTGTTGACACTTCCCGTTTGGGAAGTAAAGTTGTTGACACCTGCGGTCGCATCGGACACAAAATTGGAACTAAAGTTGGTGACAGCAGCCGGATTTGGGAAGTAAAGTTGATGACACTACGTAGAGTCGCACCGGCACTTATTAAGCTTCCGTGGGCAAATTCTATGCACGAATGCCGCCGTTCTCATGCGCATGCCGTTTTCCGCCCGCCCGCAGCCGTCTGTCCGACCTCCTGACGATGCTGCGCGGCATGGGCATTGATGGCATCGTGCTCATGTCGTCCTGCTGGCCCGCGTGGGATGGTGGCTCCGCAATTGCAAACCCAGCCCCACTCTCCGTAATCCATTCGCATCACCTCTCATACCACAGGATGGCACAGCTATCTGGGGCTATCTCGTTCAAGCGCTTGCGGGACACTCGCCTCCAGTAGTCCATCATTGATGCCGACAACTATTGGGCAACTACGGCTATTTGACCGTTCGGTGATTTATGGGATAATTTCAACAACACAGTGTGAGGAGAACTCATACATGTCCCGGTTCACGCTGTGGAATCATGGCGGCGCGGTCATTGTCGGACTGGTCCTTGGGTTGATTAGCCCGCAACTGGGTAAGTTGCAGATGCATGCCCTCTGGTTCGGTGTTCTGCTCGGTTACGACCGTTTCCGCACGCCGTCAACCCGATTCCACCCGAGGTTGGTGGGCATCCATCGTACTATGGCTCGTCGCGCTCGTGACCTACGAAGTATACCTCGCGGTCATCGTTGCGCACATGGGCCAGTCCCTCGCGTGGGAATCCCTGGGGCTGGGAGTCCTGTTCACGGCGGTCGTGGGAGTCCCCGTCGCCGCCGTTTGGCACCGCACGATCCGCTCCCGGCATCGGACCCGAACCCTCAACCCATAAAGGCTCGTATCCGCCACACAAGGATAACGAAACCAAACAACGACGGCCGCTGGATGCCGCTCGGAACCCTATCGCGATGAGTGTAACGCATAGCCAAAATGGCCTCAGGAGGTTCCCATGCGCACGGATACGGATATCTTCGAAATGGGGTATGGCAACGATTCGTTAATTTTCCGCCATAAGCCAGTTATTGCCACAACAGTCGTTTGCAACGGTGCAGTCTGTTCCATGACCCAGACTCCGAGGGTACCGCACCACGGTCCTCCATGGTCAAAAGTTGTCGAACGATTTGCGGTC
>JAKADO010000141.1 GCA_021820485.1 Bacillota bacterium | reverse complement strand
CATCCACGTCGGGGGCCACCTGGTCGTGGTCGCCTTGGGCATTGATCGGGATGGCGGCAAGCAGATCCTCGGGCTCGCCGACGGGGCGACGGAAAACAGCGCCGTCGTGAAAAGCCTCCTCACGGATTTGGTCGATCGGGGATTCGCCGTCCCGGAGGGGGCGCTCGCGGTGATTGATGGAGCGAAAGCCTTGGCCAAAGCGCTCCGCGAGGTCTTCGGCGACACCATGGCCATTCAACGGTGCACGGTCCATAAACAACGGAACGTCTTAGATCACGTGGCCGATTCCGACCAAGCGCGTGTCCGCCAGCGCCTCCGAAAAGCCTACCAAGAGCCGACCGCCAAGGAAGCCTTGAAGGCGCTTAGTGCGCTCGCCGCAGAGGTGGAACACGATTATCCCCAAGCGGCCAAGAGTCTACGGGAGGGGATGGAAGAGACGGTGACCGTCCAGCGACTGGAGCTCCCGGGTACACTACGTCGGTCCCTGGCAACGACCAACGCGTTGGAATCCGTGAATGGTCAGTTCCGAACCCTTGCGAAGAATGTAAAGCGCTGGAGTAGCGGGGATCAAGTCCTTCGTTGGCTAGCGGCGGCAAGTCTCTTCATTGAAGACCATCTCCGGCGCCTTCCGGGATATCGTGATTTGCCCACCCTACAATCTGCCTTAAAGACCGACCTCAAGATGCTCACCCCGCGCCCCCATGGCGGAGCGAGTGCTTGAGGCAATGACCTCACGGTGATACGCGTGGCCAACAATTCATTAAATCTATAATCCATTGGCCTCCCGCATGACCGCGTCTAGAATTGGTCCATCATACAGTCTGGAGGAGCACGTCCTGATTCGTCCTATCCGGAGACGGGGGATTGAACGTTCGAGATTGGCGGATTGGATTCATCTGTGACGACGATATGTTGTAGGTTTCGTTGGTAACTCGGAATAGCCGGGCCCAAGAAGAGACTCCCGGTGCCCAGTATTAGTACAAGACCCAATACCGATACCATGGTTGTCGTCTGCCGCCATGCAGTTTTAGCAATCTGATTTGTCTTGTCCATGTGTTTCTATTGCGCCTCCGATCGGGGGGAATAATGTGCGGCACGCTTTTAGTAATACATTCGCGGTGGGCTGCACGTCGAACTCCATGGCGGCTTGGACCATCCGTAAGCGAATGGCCGCGACCAATTGAGGATCACGGACGCGCCGCACCATCGTGTCCATCTCGTGTAATCGTTGGGAAACCTGCCCAGTGTCCCTAGATAACGTGCAAATCTCCAAAAAGCGGGCTGAAAACCACGATAGCACTGGCTCACACGCCAATTCCTCCTTGGCACGGCTAAGAAGCTGTGTCCCGTATTTTATATCGCCTGAGGCGACTGCCCATTCTGCTAGCGTTTCGTATAATTCTCCCCGTAAGATAGAGTTTTGCACGGCGTCGACGAGGGCGAGCCCCGTCTCAAACGCCCAAGTTCCAGTTTCTTGGTTCTGCAGCCGTACCGCCGAGATCAATAAATTATTGAGCGCACGGGCTTGCAAATCGCGGGTACCCTCTTTCACTTGGTAGCGCTCGAACGCTTCCCGAAAGTAACACGATGCCGCCTCGAGTTGGCCGGTTCGCAAGGCCACATTCCCCAATCCCATGAGAGCATGACTTCGGCGCTCTTCGTTGGTTATGGTGTCCATGGCTTCGGTCCACTGAGCGCGGGCTCTTTCATACCGGCCGAGTTCCCACCAAGCCAACCCTAAATTCACCATGGCCGATTCCCAATCCTCGCCTCCCTGCGTGAGTCGGCAGGCCTCAAGCAACGCAGCCAGTGCTTCATCAGGGCACCTCACATAGAGGTGACACTTGCCCAACAGACTGAGGGCACGAGCTGCGAATTCCGGCTCGAGGGACCCGATCGGAAGCACAGCTCGGCGTATTAGGACAATCGCCCGCCGCCACTGTTGGCGGCGCATGGCAATGTCGGCCAGCAACAAACGCAAATGGCGGTCGTGCCGAAAGAGTGGCCGGGCTTCGTCGATTTGCAACGGGCTACATTGACTACGTAAAATGCCTTGGATTAGGAGCAACTGTGGATTGGGTTGAGCTATTAACCGACGATAGACCTCTTCGCGCTGGGAGACATCGTTGGCCGACGCGAGATAGGCAAGGTCGAACGCGCCGA
The DNA here is from genome assembly GCA_021820485.1 of Bacillota bacterium. Classification (GTDB taxonomy): domain Bacteria; phylum Bacillota; class Sulfobacillia; order Sulfobacillales; family Sulfobacillaceae; genus Sulfobacillus_B. The sequence goes on along the minus strand of JAKADO010000141.1, from coordinate 2,298 downwards.
CAGCCTCGCCAAGACCATGGGTGATACTATCCAGGACCGACACTGAAGGAATGCGCCGCCCCCGTTCCACCGCGCTGATGGTTGACAGGGCAACGTACCCTTGTCGCTCAACGGCCGTAAGCGGGAGGCCGCGACTTCGCCTGGCGGTGCGAATAACGTCACCGATACTGGGTTGGCTTTTCTTTACCGTGCACATAACTCGCAAATTCAACTTATGGGACAGAAAGTCCTTCTGAAAGAAGCACTCTCTAATTCTACTGTGTGGTAGAATTGCAGAGTAGAACCATTTTAGACCCTTAACTCCCCGGAATAACTGTAAAACCATGGTAATATCCCACTGAGGTCGCGGAACGATTTGAATGCATGGATACATTTGAAATCCTCGGCCTCGCAGCGCCGTTAATGGGATGGTGGCTTCGTATTGAATCGCTCAATTAGAGGTTACCCGAAACTTTGAGGGCGCGACAACCGGAAATAGGTACTGATCTCTGAGCGCTTTGATGCGCGTGCGTCATTATTTACGTCGAAGGGCTCCCACACGGTTTCTACGAGGAGGTAACCAACGATGTTGCGTAACAAGTGGCTTAAGCGCGTGGCTGTTCCAGCCGTGCTGGCAGGATCAGGGATAGCGATACTCGGAGCAACGGTCTTCGCAGCAGGACCATATGCCTATGATTTTGGGATTAACGGCTATGGAGCCGTAGCATGTACGTCGCAAACACGGACCGCCAGCTCGACGTTGGCACCGTACATCGAAGTGGAACTGACGTCCACATCACCGTCAAGCAATACCTCAGCCAACTTTACCGCGGCGAACACTAATTGTGTTCAGCTGTCTAATGCGAGTTGGCAGGACGTAGTGCGCGGCGACGGATATTACTCGATTTACGCAGGCGACTACGGAGGCCAAAACCTTAAGTTAATGGGTGGCACAGGGCCCTTTCAATCAGGAACGTTGGTAGAGGGCTATTGGAAGCTGTAATCCCTGAACGCTGTATTAGTAATCGTCTGAGGAGAGAAAAACATGGTTAGCGTCATCAAATCCGAATGGCATCGTGGAGTGCGCTCTTGGCGATTTTGGGTGACCGTGACGCTAGCCGTGTTTCTTTTTTTGTTTGCAATGCTACAATATGCGCCCCTCGGGCGTCAGCAAGTTCCTCGATGGAATAACTTTTATACGGTCACGCTCGCGTTCTTGGGGAGTTACTTCCAGGCGTTGTGGCCCGTTTTGAGTCCGTTAGTGGCCGCCCTTCCAGCCGGAGATAGCTTAGCGATTGATCGACGGCGCGGTGCGGATGCCCTTGCGATTACGCGGGTCGGATGGACCTCCTACCTTTGGGGAAAACTCGTAGGCAATGTCTTTGTGTCCGTGGGAGCCATTGCTCTGGCGCTCGCGCTTGCCATGGGCTTTGCGGCTCTTGTCTATCCCGTGCGGTTGCCTCGGTTCTTGGGATGGAATGTTAGCAACAACCTCCCTTACCGCGTGAAAATCTCTGGCGTATTTGGTCACGCGTATCCCCCGACTTTTCATCCCCATCTGTTTTGGGCCGCTCCAGGCCTGTACGTGGCGCTCGCGGTTCTTGTGGCCCTCTGGGCCACGGCCATCCTGTCGGGGATCGCCGTCATCGCAGCCTTCTGGGTTCGCCCACCTATTTTAACGCTCGCGGCTCCTGCCATCGTGTTTTTTCTCGGGGACGTGGTCACGCAAAGCACCCTGTTGGCCGGCCATCTCGTTCCGTCGGTCTATGCGGGTGCCTACCTCTGGTGGAGGCCGTCGCTGGCATCGTGGGGGATACTTTTTGTGTACTGGGCTATTCCCGCCCTGATTATAGTAGCTATTCTCGGGTGGCAAGGGTTATGGCGCCGAGAATGGCCTACGAGGAGTATCGGACAGTGACAGACGAAGAAAATGCCATCATCGTATTACGAAAGATGACGAAGCGTTATCGGGGGCGTACGGTGCTCGATGGCGTGGACTTGACGGTTAATGCCGGACGGGTGGTCGGGCTCATCGGTCCCAATGGTTGCGGGAAAACCACTATCCTTCGGATTGTAGCGGGACTGACCCAGCCCAATGGGGGAGAAGTCTGGATTGATGGGCATCCGCTGCATGACCTACCGGGCCATATGCCTGCCAGCCTCGGCGTCTTATTCGATCCACCGGGATTACTGCCGCATTTAACCGGTTTCCAAAACCTGCGGATGTTGGCCTCGCTGCGCCATGTCGTGGGTGAGGCGGAAATCCGGCGCTGGATGATGCGACTCGGGTTGAATCCCGACGATCGGAAACACGTAGGC
>JAKADO010000060.1 GCA_021820485.1 Bacillota bacterium | reverse complement strand
AGGATTTGGCGGCCGAGCGCCGGGACATCAGCATCGAAGCCTTGGAGGCCATTCATCGAAAGAAGACGGGGGCTCTTTTCGAGGCCTGTTTGGCGATCCCGCCGCTTCTGAGGGAGGATGACGCGGCGGCTGGGGCACTGTCCCGATTCGGGCAGCACTTTGGGTTGGCTTTTCAAATAGTGGATGATATTTTGAATGTAATCGGCGACTCGGCAAAATTAGGAAAGGCCACGGGAACGGATGCAGGTCTGGGGAAGGCCACCTACCCGCGGTTAATCGGCGTTGAGGCGGCACGGCAACTCGTCATGGAGCATGTCGGGGAGGCGAAGCGATGTCTGGACGCCGAACGGGCCGGGATTCTGTATGGACTGCTGGAATTTGCTGTAAATCGCACCTGGTAAGAAGAGGAGGGCCTTATGGCCAGTGTTCTAGAACGGATTCAAACGCCGCATGACTTTCGCCACTTCACCATACCCCAACTGGAGCAGTTGGCACAGGAGCTGCGCGAAACCATTTTGCGAACCACTGCGCGGAGCGGTGGCCACGTCGGCGCGAGTCTTGGAGCGGTGGAACTGACGCTGGCGCTGCACTACGTCTACGACACCCCCACGGACAAAGTGGTGTTTGATATTGGTCACCAAGCCTATGCCCACAAGCTGATAACCGGTCGCCGCGAACAGTTCGCAACCATACGGCAGTTGGGGGGGCTGTCGGGGTTTTTGAAGCGCCGCGAGAGTCCCTTTGATGCATGGGAAGGGGGGCATGCCGGCACGTCGTTGTCGGGCGCCTTGGGCATGGCGGCTGCTCGGGATCTGCAGCGTGCCAGCTATCAAGTGGCTGCAGTGATTGGCGATGGAGCGCTGACGGCGGGCATGGCGTGGGAGGCGTTGAACCAGTTGGGCCACCTGAAAACGCGCATGGTGGTTGTGGTCAACGACAACTCCATGTCCATTGCGCCCAATGTCGGAGCGGTTTCGCGCTACTTGACGGAGCTTCGCACGGCACCGGGATATGTGCGGGTAAAACAGGAGGTGGAGGCGCTCTTGGATTCCGTCCCGGTGTTCGGCGGACCGCTCAAACGCACCGTGGAGCGGATCAAGGACGCGGTCCATCATGCCGTAATCCCGGGCAATGTCTTCGAGGAATTGGGGTTCAAGTATTACGGTCCCATCGATGGACATGACTTGGACAGTTTGATTCCGGTTCTGCGATCGGCCCGAGAATTCGATGGACCTGTCGTGCTCCATGTCATTACGCAAAAAGGGAAAGGGTACCGACCAGCCGAAGAGCGTCCCGTGCAATTTCACGGACCTGGGCCCTTTGAGATTTCGTCCGGCCAGATGATAAAAAAGTCCGGCCCACCCTCGTACAGCCAGGTCTTCAGCGAAACACTGGTGGAGGCGGCTCGGGAGCGGCGGGATATCGTCGCCATCACTGCGGCCATGCCCGATGGCACCAAGCTGGACTATTTTCAATCTCAGTTTCCCGACCGATACTTTGATGTCGGGATTGCCGAGCAACATGCCGCCACGTTCGCGGCCGGGTTGGCCATGGCGGGCCTTCGCCCAGTCTTTGCCGTGTACAGCACGTTCTTGCAGCGAGCTTATGATCAAGTGATTCACGATGTGTGCCATCACAACCTGCCGGTGGTGTTTGCCGTGGATCGGGCCGGATTGGTTGGGGGAGACGGAGCGACGCATCAGGGTGTATATGATATCGCGTTTCTGCGCACTGTGCCCAATATGGAAATCGCCATGGGCAAGGATGAGCAGGAACTGCGCCAATTGATTCGTGCCTCTTTGGATCGGCCCGGGCCAGTGGCGGTGCGCTACCCGCGCGGGGCGGGACGCGGCTTGTCATTGGAGGAGCCGTTGCCCGATGTTCCGTGGGGACGAGGAGAGTGGATCCATCAGGGGCGGGATTTGACCCTCGTTGCGATAGGACCCATGGTGTATGTCGCCATGGAGGTGCGAGACCGACTGGCAGCCGACGGCTACGAGGTAGGTGTGGTCAACGCGCGATTCATCAAGCCGTTGGACGTCAATCTATTAGCGGAAGTGGCCGGCAGCACGCAGGCGTTCATGACGCTGGAGGAGCATGCGCTCGCGGGAGGATTTGGCTCGGCCATAGCCGAGTGGGTGGACGATGCCGGCATTGGCATCCCCATTCGCCGCGAAGGCCTGCCGGACGTGTTTATTGATCATGGTCCGACCGACTACTATCTTGACATGTACGGCCTAAGCGCTGAGGCTCTTGCCCGCAAGGCAGTGTCGTGGATCCAAGAACTGTCCTCATCTGTTAAGCCATGAAACAGCGCCTCGACGTACGAATGGTGGATGAGGGCCGTGTGACGACCCGCAATCGAGCCCAGGCGCTCATCATGGCGGGGAAGGTGGAGGTTAACGGGCGGGTGGTCACCAAAAGCGGCCACATGGTCGGGCCGGATGACGTGCTTAATGTCAGTGAGCCGTTGCCGTACGTCAGCCGCGGCGGGTACAAATTGGCTCATGCGCTGAAATCCTTTCACATCCTGCCCCAGGGCTGGCAGGTGATTGACGTGGGAGCCTCCACGGGAGGTTTCACGGACTGCTGGCTGCAAAACGGGGCGGCCCAGGTGTTCGCCGTGGATGTGGGTTATGGCCAGCTGGACTGGAAGCTCCGGCGTGACCCGCGGGTGGTGGTGATGGAGCGCACCAACGCCCGCTACTTGACGGAGCAATCCTTAGGCGCCGAGGCAGCACTGGACGGGGCGTCGGTGGATGCGTCGTTCATTGGCCTGAAGCTTCTTCTGGCTCCGTTAAAGCCTTTGCTGGCGCCACACGCCTCGGTCGTCGCATTAGTGAAGCCGCAGTTCGAGGCGGGCCCCGACAATCTGGGGAAGGGCGGCGTGGTTCGCCGGCCAGAGGTGCATGAAAGAGTCCTCGAGCGCGTGACAGCAGAGGCCGAGACGATGGGCTACCGTGTTCGTGGATTGGTGCCTTCCCCCATTCGCGGGCCCGAAGGCAATATTGAATTTTTGCTGCACCTCGGCATGGGATCCCTCCTGCCGGTGCCGATCGACATTGCTTCGATAGTACAACAGGCGTGGCAAATGGGGGACGTGGATGGCTAACATTCTGGTATGGCCCAATCCTGAAAAGGATCAGGTGAGGGGCTTGGTCTTGCGTATGAATCAATGGATGGCAGCTCAGGGAGTGGACCTGATTATGCCCTATGAACTGGCAGATGCGGTGGGCATGCCCTCCAATGGCCGTTACGCGGAAGATTTAAACCAGATGGAGTTTGTGTGTACGGTAGTCTTGGGCGGGGACGGCACGCTCCTCAGGGCTGCCAAGGAGCTCGCGCCGCTGAACACGCCCATCCTCGGCGTGAACTTGGGCCATCTAGGGTTCTTGACTGAGGTGGAGGTGCCGGAGCTTTATGCGGCGTTGACCGCCGTGCTTCGTGGGGAATATGCGTTGGATCAGCGTTACCTCTTGGCGGCTCAGGTGGTGCGCGACAACCAAGTGCTGGCCCAGTTCGAGGCCATGAATGACGTCGTGGTCGCGAAGGGGCCCTTTGCGCGGCTGATCAACTTGGAAACCTTTGTCGACTCGGCCTACGTGGCTACCTATCCCGCCGACGGGCTCATCATCGCCACCCCGACGGGATCTACCGCATACTCCTTGTCGGCGGGCGGGCCGATTTTGGCTCCCGACCTGGACGTCATGGTCCTAACGCCGATTTGCCCACACTCCTTCTTCGACCGGTCGATTGTCTTGGATCGGCATCAGGAAGTAAGGATTCGAATTCGAAGCATCCATCGTGATACGCTGGTGACAATTGATGGTCAAGAGGTGCATCCGTTGGAAGACGGCGACGAAGTCGTGGTGATGGCCAGCCCCACCACCATTCGGCTCATCCGCCGGCCTGGCTGGAGCTTCTTCCACGTACTGCGGGGCTGGCGCAAAGGTCATTAAGGAGCCAAGTCATGATCGCGCAGATTGACATCGACAATTTCGCACTCTTCAAGAAGGCCCGGCTGACGTTTGAGGCCGGTCTCAATGTATTGACGGGGGAATCGGGCTCGGGTAAGTCTCTCGCCCTGGAGGCGGTGGTGACACTGTTTGGGTCGCGCCTCTCGCCGGAGCGCATTGGGGGATGGGGAGATCAGTTTCATCTGCGCGGAGTCGTCCGCCTCGGGGCGACGGATCCGCGTTGGGCACCGCTCACGGCGCTTGGCATTGAGCCCGACGAGGTTTTGATTGTAGAACGCCTCTCTGGACGGGATGGCCGTTCCCTCTACCGTGCTCAGGGCGAATTGATTCCCGCACAAGCCATCCGCGCGCTTGGGGACTCATTGATCCAATATGTGGGGCAGCATCAGCTCTTAAGGGCGGCGTCGCCGCAATATGTTTTGGACTGGGTGGACCAGTATGGCCGCCTGGGCGAGCTCCGCTCGGCCTGCGGGGCGGCCTATCGCGACTTTCGGTCGGCCGAGGCGGCGGTTTCGGCTCTGGAATCTCTGGCTCGTGACTTGCCGCAACTGGACGAGAAGCGCCAACTCCGCGAGGAGTTGGCCTCGTACCAATTCCAGGAGGATGAGGACGAGGCGATTCAAAAGGACATGACGCGGCTTCGAGCCGGGCGGAAGTTGATGGAGACCAGCCGGGACCTGTATCAACTTTTGGAGGGTACAGGCCCGCAGGCAGGCCTCTTGGCGGACGTGGCCGAGGCGCGTCGGCTGGCCGATACATTGGCCAGCTACGATGCCACGGTCGAAAACATGGCCCGATCGGTGGCCGAGGTCGAACAGATTCTGGGTGACGTGCGGCTGGAGGTCTCCCGATGGATGGATGGCCTCGACCTTGACCCGGCGCGTCTCGAGCAATTAGAAGCAAGGGCTGACTTGATTAGTCGGATGAAACGGCGCTATGGCCCGGAGTTGAGGGACGTGCTGGAGTTTGTGGAGTCCCTTGGGCAGGAAATTGCAAGACTGGACAATCTCGATTGGGAGATGCGGCAGCTGGTCCGGAAGCGGGATGAGGCTCAAAGCCAATTGTTGGACGCGGCCGAGACGCTGTCTCGCGCACGCCAGGACATTCTCGGGCGTGCGGCTGAGGAGTTGACCGAACGCATCCGCGAAATGGAGATGCCCACCGGAGAACTCGTCATGCGGCGAAGTCCCGCTCCTGTCACGACCCGTGGCGTTGACTTGGTGGAAATCTACTTTTCCGCCAGTCAGGGTCAGGCCTTAAAGCCCCTGGCCAAAGTGGCCTCGGGAGGTGAACTGGCGCGCGTGGCGCTGGCCTTGGCCGTGACTGGCCAAGGCGACGACGTCATGGTGCATTTGTTTGATGAGGTGGATCAGGGATTGGGCGGCGCCAGCGCTGAGCGTGTCGGGCGGCTCTTGGCTGAACTGGGACGAGGGGCTCAAGTGCTGGCGGTGAGCCATCAGCCTGTCGTGGCCGCGCGGGCGGACCACCATTTACGGGTCAGCAAAAGCGTTGTTGGGTCGAGAAGTGAATCGACGGCAGCGCCGGTATCAGACAGCGGGCGCGTGCGGGAAATCGCCCGCATGTTGAGCGGGTCGCAAGATGACATAGCGATGGAGCACGCCGAAAGCTTGCTCAAGGACAAGCCCGGAGCCGCGGGTTAGCGGGGAGGAACCATGCGCGTCTTAATTTCCAGTCTGCCCATTGGAACGGGGCACGATATTGCCGCGCGTGCCCTGGCGGAAGCTTTTGCCATACGGGGCGTTGAGGTGGAGTTTTCCCACCACCTGGTGGCCAATGTACGCCTTCAAGCGCAACTCTATTTTTTTGGCATTCGATTTATGCCCAGGGTCTATGGTCCCCTGTTTCGGTTGGGAGACCGAGTCCCGCACCTCTGGTCGCGCCATCGGAAGGGCTGGCAGGCCGCCGGCCGTGAGGCCTTGGCAAGCGTATACGCCGCCTATCGCCCCGATATCGTAGTTGCGACCCATCCGTTTGCGTTGTCCGCGTGGTCGTCCATCAAGGAGCAGCACCCCGCCCTGCGGCTGGTTGGCGTATTGACGGACCTCTCGGTTCATCAATTTTGGTATGAACCAATGGCGGACGCCTACTCAGTTTGGATGCCGGAGCAGGCGGACGACCTGGCCCGCTTTGGGTACGATCCCAGTCGCATATGGCCGGTGGGCATTCCTATTCGTGCTTCGTTCAATTATCCCAACCCGCTCTTGGGTCAACTCCGGCATGGTCCGGTGGTGCTTCTGGGCGGTGGACTCGGCATGGGCCCGTATGTGCGCATTTTGCGGCAGTTGGCGGATTTGCCCTATCCAGTTCTGGCGATTTGCGGACACAACGAACGCTTGCGATGGAAACTGGATGAGCAGCGATGGCCAGAACGCGTGCACATTGTGGGTTATGTGGAACATATGCCCTCCTTGCTGAGCAATGCGCGCCTAGTGGTCGGAAAACCGGGCGGCGTAACGGCGGCGGAGGTTTGCCAGTCGCGCGTGCCGTGGATTGTCACACACTGGATTGCGGGGCAGGAGGAAATGAACCGCGACCGGCTGGTCGCGCATGATTTGGCGGTTCGTGGTGACAATAACTTGCAGGAATGGGCGCACGAATTGACGCACGTGGAGTCGCCCGCGCGCCAACGCATGCTGGATAGTCAACGGCAATGGGCGCGTCCGCAAGCAGCCGACGATTTAGCGTCTCGGATTTTGGAACTGTAAATTTTCGCTTTTTTTGGCCAGGCCATTCCCATGAACATCACATGAATGCGTGTTTCGTGCCGGGTTCTTTCCTGCACTGTAATCACCTGCCTCGGTTCCCGGGAATGAAGCGCTCTGTCTTTCGGACAGGTTAACACCGAGGACAGAGGAGGTGGTGAAGGTGAAGAATCCAAGGCAAGGGACTCGTGCACTGACGAAACTGGCCGGCGCCATCGCGGCTTTGGGCATGATTGTTTTAGGTACAACCGCGCCGGCTCAAAAACTGCTCCAGTTTCCGGAACGGCTTCAGGCGGCCGAGGGGCAAGATGTTCTGGTTCCCTGGTCCCGCTGGTTGCCGCTCTCGGTTACGACTGGCACGGGTCGGCCTGTTATGGTGACCGGAGCCGCGGGCCTCGACTTCGAGACGCCTGCATCCGGCCACTATCTTTTACACTTCCGTCTGTTCGGGTGGCTGCCTTGGCGGGGACTGCCCGTTGACGTGAGCAAACCCATATACGTCGTCCCGGGAGGCGAATCCGTGGGTGTGCTGGTCCGCACCCGAGGGCTGATTGTGACCTCTTTGTCCCCGGTTCGCGCTGAGAACCGGGTCCTTGAACCTGCGGCAGCGGCAGGGGTGGAGCGCGGGGACGTCATCACGCGCATTGACGGACAACCGGCGGAGACCGTCAAACTACTGGAGGATCGAGTACGCCAAGACGGCGCTCATCACCAGATGGTCCATCTTCGCGTCATGGGGGCACGGAGCGAGCGGGAACGGGTCGTGCAACCGGTGTGGTCACGGAGGACGCAGCGGTGGCAGATTGGCGTGGACGTACAGGATCGCACCAGTGGTGTGGGCACGCTCACCTTCTACAACCCGAAAACCTTCCAATATACCGCGTTGGGGCACAGCATGACCGATGGGCTGACGCGCCGGCCGGTCAGCGTACGCATCGGTCGAGCGATTGGCGCCGAGATTGTCGGAGTCGTGCCCGCGACCGACACCCAACCGGGTCAAAAGGTAGGGGTTCTCGCGGGACCCAACAACATCTCAGGGTCGGTTAGCTTCAACGGTATGTTTGGCATTGTCGGACGTCTGGATCACGCTCCTCTCTGGGGTCCGGAAAGGCCTCTCCCTATTGCCATGCCCGACCAAGTCCGCGTGGGTCCAGCCACGATCGTGACAGTGCTTCACGGGCAGGTTCCCGTACAATACCAGGTCGAAATCCTAAAAACAGCAGCGCAATATGCCCCCAATACCAAGGGTCTTCTGTTCCGCGTCACCGATCCCCGGCTCCTGCGCAAGACAGGCGGGGTGATCCAAGGGATGAGCGGAAGTCCCATCATTCAAAACGGACGCGTGGTGGGAGCGGTCACCCATGTTCTCATCAGTCGTCCCACGTTGGGGTTCGGGTGCTATGCGTATTGGATGGAGCAGCAGTCCAGTTACCGCCAAGCCCCGGCCTAGAACTCACTGCCGGCCCCTCCTCGAGGGGCCGGTCTTTTTCTTTTCGACACGAGAAGGAATTTGCGCAGTAAATCGAGAATCGTTCGTCAAATTCTCCTATTTTACCCAGGCACCGTCGGTCAATGCAAATTTGAAAAGGGTTGAGCTACAAGCGTTTCGACGTTTTGGCCTCCCTGCCGTAAAGGAATATTTTTGTCGAAGAATGTCGGATGCCGGCGAAGAATGCCTGGGGTTCGGTCGTGACGAATAGCAGGAAATCATGAAAAATCGGAGAAGAGTTTAACGACAAGCGAAATGCCAAATATTTACGGCAGGGGGCAACAACATTGGCGATAAACGTCTTGATTGCGGATGACAACCGCGAATTTTGTGAGCTGCTTAAGGAAGCTGTTCGGCAAGAGGAAGGCCTCGAAGTGATGGGCGCGGCCAATCACGGTATGGAAGTGCTGGAATTTCTAAGCCGACAGACACCTGATGTCATTGTATTGGACATCATCATGCCGCATTTGGATGGCATTGGCGTGTTGGAGCGCATGAATCAAATGGATTGGGAGAAGCGGCCCAAGGTGGTGGTTCTCACGGCGTTCGGACAGGAAACAATGACCCAGAAGGCCTTGGAGCTCGGTGCGGACTACTATATTTTAAAGCCGTTCAACCTTAAGGTGTTGGCCTCTCGGATCAAGCAGCTGGCAGGTGCCCCAGCGCAGGAGCGAAAGCCCACGCTTCCCTCCGGGAAATTGGCCTTAGTGCCGGTCAAGCACCTCGACGTGGAAGTGACCAACATGATCCACGAAATTGGGATCCCGGCGCATATCAAAGGATACTTATACCTACGCGAGGCCATCTTGATGGTCATCAACCGGGTCGACTTGCTTAGCGGCGTTACGAAAGAGCTTTATCCCGCTATCGCCAGCAAATACAAAACAACCCCCAGTCGCGTTGAGCGAGCCATTCGACACGCTATTGAAGTGGCGTGGTCGCGAGGCAACGTGGATGTCATCAATGGGATATTCGGACATACGGTGAATCGAGACCGCGGCAAGCCGACCAATTCTGAGTTCATCGCTATGGTGGCGGATAAGCTTAGAATGCAGATGAAAGCCAGTTAATCCGACAAAAGCCGCTCTTTGGGGCGGCTTTTTGTTTGTTCGGGCAGAAGCGGTTGACGTTAGACTCGACGCATCTGACTATTGATGGGCAGCGTAATTGGGTACGATTTGACCGTCTCAACCTCGTTGTGCGAAAGTTAGGATGATGGGGCACTTTCAGTCTCGCCATCAAATTCTGTGACAGGAGGCTTGTATCGTGACGAAGGAGTCTCAGAGCCGTCCCCGGGGAAGCCGGTGGTGGTATCTCGTGTTAATCATTCCTTTTATCGCTACGCTGTTTCCCCAAATATACAACTCTATGACGCCGACTCTGGGCGGCTTGCCTTTCTTCTACTGGTATCAGTTGCTATGGGTCATCATCACGGGCCTGTTGACGATTCTGGTGTACTACCTGGTGCGTTAACTAAGGGCGCAACTACTATAAGAGGAGGACAAGGGTCTTGAATGCAACAACTATGATTGTGTTTTTGGTCCTGTTCGCGTTCGTGACCGTGCTGGGCTTTTATGCCGCACGATGGAAACGGACAGGGTCCATGGCTGATATTGATGAGTGGGGTCTGGCCGGGCGGCAGTTTGGCACGTTCTTTACGTGGTTCTTGCTGGGAGGCGACCTCTACACCGCATACACGTTCATCGCGGTTCCGGCGTTGGCGTTTGGTGCAGGTGCGATTGCGTTTTTTGCTGTCCCGTATACGATTGTGGTGTATCCGTTCATTTTCGTCGTTTTACCCCGCTTCTGGTCCGTCGTCAAGGCCAAAGGTTATGTGACGGCGGCTGATTTCGTCAAAGGCCGTTTTGATAGTCGTGGCTTGGCGCTTGCGGTAGCCATCTCTGGGATTCTCGCCACCATGCCCTATATCGCGTTGCAGCTCTTGGGCATGCAGACAATCCTGCAGGCTCTGGGATTCAATGGATACATTCCGCTTGTTGTCGCCTTCGCAATTCTGGCGGTGTACACCTACATGAATGGACTGCGGGCTCCCGCCATGGTGGCCATCGCCAAGGATACGCTGATTTACATCACCATCATCGCAGCCTTAGTCATTATTCCTGCCCGTTTGGGTGGATTCGGCCATATCTTCCAATTGGCCAACACGAAGCTGGAGGGCGGTGTCAAGCCTGCGTCCATTCTTCTGTCCCCGAAGCTGTACACCGCTTACGCCACGCTGGCGCTGGGATCCGCAGTGGCCTTGTTCTTCTACCCGCACGCGATGACCGGCGTGTTTGCGTCCAGGTCTCGTGATACCGTACGGAAGAATGCAGCGTTTCTTCCGTTGTATTCCTTGTTGCTTGGCGGTATCGCGCTGTTGGGTTTCATGGCCTTGGCCGCCAACGTCAACGTCCACGGCAACAACAACTTAGCGGTTCCGCTCCTGTTCCTGAAGGAATTCTCACCCTGGTTCGTGGGTGTGGCGTTCGCAGCCATCCTGATTGGCGCATTGGTTCCGGCGTCGGTTATGGCGATTGCGGCCGCCAACCTCTTTACGCGAAACATCTATAAGGAATACGCCGCCCCGAACAGCACGTCCCAAAAACAGGCCTCCATTGCGAAGCTCGTCTCCATGCTGGTCATGCTGGGCGCGTTAATCTTCATTGTGAAAATTCCCCTGAAGTTCTCCCTGTACCTGCAAACGCTCGGTGGCGTGTGGATACTGCAAACCGTGCCGATGATTGTGGGAGGGCTCTACACCCGCTGGTTCCACCGCACGGCCCTGCTCCTCGGTTGGCTCGTTGGTATGGTGTTGGGCACGTGGATGGAGTCCACGGTGGGATTTGCGAGTTCCTTCTTCGCCATTTCCCCGACTATTATCGGCTACGCGGGCATCTGGGCGCTTATCGCCAACCTGGTAGTGGTATTGGTGCTGTCGTTGATTCTTAACGCCGCCAAGGTGTCCAACGGCACCGACGAGACGCAAAAGGCCGACTACAGCGAGGGGGAAGCGACCTCCGCATAACATCGGTTATCGCGTGTTCTCATGCGGCGGCCTTCTCCTCGGGGAGAGGGCCGCCGTGATGGCGTCCAGCGCGTCCCGTCGGTTCGAAAAAAATGGGAGGCAGAGCGTGGGCCGGGGGCCCGATATTGGACCGGCATGCGGGAAATACTAAGTTCGGATAGTTTACGGAGATCGATGGTTGTGCCATGATGTGTACGGGAAATTTTAGGGTCTCTTCCCGACATGACAGAAGGGAGTGACACTCGCTGCGCGCGAGGCATTCATGAACATATTTGACGAGATGGAGAAGTACGGACACGAGGAAGTTGTGTTCTGGTATGACAAAACCACTGGTCTCAAGGCAATTGTGGGAATTCACGACACGACATTGGGACCAGCTCTCGGCGGATGTCGCATGTGGCCTTACAAAACAGAGGACGAGGCAATTACTGACGTGTTGCGTCTGTCCCGCGGCATGACCTATAAGAATGCCGCCATGGGTTTGGATTTGGGCGGCGGCAAGTCCGTCATTTGGGCCGACAGCCGAACCGATAAGAACGAAGCGCTCCTCCGCGCTTTTGGACGGCTCATTGAGAGTTTGGGAGGCCGGTATATCACGGCGGAAGATGTCGGCATTAACGCGGATGATATGGCGATTGTCGCGCGCGAAAGCCGGTTTGTGGGCGGATTGAAGGAAACCAGCGGCGACCCCTCGCCGGCGACTGCTCTTGGCGTGTTGGAAGGTATGAAGGCGGCAGCTCAGATGGTCTACGGTTCGCCTGATCTGAAAGGAAAGCATGTGGCCATTCAAGGCATGGGACACGTAGGGTCGATCTTGGCCGGGATGTTGAAGGACGAGGGAGCTCGGCTCACCGTCACCGACATTCATCCTGAGGAGAGTCGCGCCAGAGCAGAAGAACTCGGGGCCGCTTGGGTGGAGCCTGATGCCATCTTCGGCGTAGAGGCCGACATTTTCGCGCCGTGTGCGTTGGGAGCCATTCTGAATGACGAGACCATTCCGCAATTGAAAGTCCGCATTGTGGCAGGGTCCGCGAACAATCAGTTGAAGGAACCTCGGCATGGACTCGAACTGATGAAGCGCAACATTGTTTATGTGCCGGACTACGTCATCAACGGCGGCGGTGTCGTCAACGTGGCGGACGAGTTCCAGCAGGGCGGGTACCATGAGGAGCGGGCCTACGCTCGCGTACGCCAAATTGGGCGGCAGGTGGGGGAGATTCTCAACCGCTCAAGAGAGGACAAAATCCCCACGCAGGATGCGGCGGACCAAATGGCCGAGAACCGCATTCACACACTGGGACGCGTACAGTCCACATACCTGCCGGAGTAGGATTTGCGACGGCAGTAAAAAAGGAGTTTCTGTGGGGGGTGCCGAAGTTAACCCGGTATCCTCCACTTGCATTTGCGAAGGGGACCTGAAGGAACGGTGGATGGCGTAAACGAAGTCACAGTCGATGAAATGGAACGTCTAATCTGTCAGTTGCCTACGGTGCTGAAGTGTGCCGTGTCGGTAAATGATTGGGGCGCCATTGAGGAAGTGCATGTGCTAACCAGCTTGGAACGCACGCCAAAGCAGGTGGTGCGGGACGTGGAGAGCGCGCTCTTGGCCCAATGGAATCTGCGCATTGACCATAAGCGAATTTCGGTTGCGCAAATAGTGACCGGTGACGAGGATGGCGCCAAGTCGCGGGAGAGCGCGCCTATGCGGCTTCGCATCCATGAGTATCATATGGATGCGGATGCGTTGCAGCAGCAGGCGTACACCCGTGTCGTCTATAGTTGGGGCGAAAGCGCGCACCAGCGGGTGACCGGCGAATGGTCCGGACGGTACCTTCCGAGCCAATATTACCAGGCCATGGCTTGGGCCGCTGTCGAGGCGGTCAATCAGCTTCCGGGGCTCGAAACGCCGATGGTCCTGGCCGAATTGCGCACCATAAGCGTGGCCAACCGTACGGTAATCCTCGTGGCGTTGAGTCAATATGATCGGCGTCGGCGCGAGACGCTTTTGATTGGGACTGCCGAAGAGCGCGGAGACGGACAAGGAGCCAGTGTTCGAGCTGTTCTTGACGCGGTCAATCGAAAGGTGTCGCGCATTCCTCTTCAAGCGGGAGGCCTGTCATGAGTCGTCGCATTGAAATCCCGCCCCGTGACGCTTCTGCTCCTGTCCGGGTCCCGGGCACCCAAAGCGCTCCCAAAAAGCCGTCAGGCGTATTCAACGAGCGTCATACGTCCGCGCAGGATCCCTTATATCGCGCGTGGATTGCGAGCGCGCAGCGCCTAGTGCTGACGTTTGATGACGGGTCCGAGATGGGGGGAGTTCTCGAGGCCTATGATACCTACGCGCTGCACCTCCGCAGCGAAGCCGATCAACCCATCCTTGTATTCAAGCAGTCGTTGAGGTCAATCACACCGCGCCTCGATGACGCTGCATCCGGAGATACTCCCGAAGGGTAAGGGTGAGTGGCAGTGTGGTCAGCCATAGGCTGAGCCCGCCGACTTTTCCGGACCAGGTGAGGCTGTATTTCATAAAAATTCCTCCCATGCGGAGACTAGAACCCAGAACGCCGCCGGCCATTCTTGCGGACGGGGCCTGCTCTGGGGTAGTGTATGCCGAGGGAGGGAATATTATCCATGGAACGCTCCAACGGCGAGTCTCAAGTCGCCTTTCGGGGGAGGGTGCTAAGTGTTCGCGTCGATCCCGTGGTGGCTAAGTCAGGTCCGACCACGCGGGAAGTGGTGGAGCGCCCTTCTGCTGTCGCGATTGTAGCGGAGACGGACGCGCACGAGGTGGTGGTCATCCGGCAGTTTCGGTGGGCGGTGGGTCAGTTCCTTTATGAGTTGCCGGCCGGTGTCGTGGATCCGGGTGAGGCGCCGTTGGCCGCCGCGAAGCGGGAGCTGGCAGAGGAAACGGGCTACCGGGCTCGTGAGTGGGCGCCCGTCTACCATTATTTTGTCAGTCCTGGCTATAGCACCGAGGTGGTGCACCTTTACCAGGCGCGCAGTTTGACACCTGGCGAGGCCCATGGCGACCCGGATGAGGACATCCAAGTGGAGCTTTGGACCAAGAGTCAGGCCATAGAAAAGATTCGACAGGGATTTGTGCAAAACGGCATCCTGTTGATGGGGTTGCAGTGGTGGCTCAAAGGCGCGACGGGGGTCTAACCCGAAACCTGTCCGCATATGCTTCCGGTGTGAGGAGGTGACGGGGTGATTACCGCACCAGGCAACCGGTTGCAGGCGCATTTCGGCCGTTACACCACGCAACTCTATGTGGCGGGTACGGCGCTCCTGGTCGGGGCGCTGTTCGGGGTGTTGGCCATCGGCACGCTCTCGGTGTCGGACAAGCTGGCGCTCTTGGCCTATATCCGGCGGTTTCTTGATGTGGAGGCGCTGGCCCCCACCTATCACCACATCTTTCAACGCGCCTTGGCTGACAATCTCAAGGTGGTTGGCCTCTTATACCTCTTAGGGGTGTCCGTCGCCGGAATGCCGCTGGTCGTTGTCCTGGTCTTTTTTCGAGGGTTTGTGCTGGGCTTTGCCAGCGCCTTTCTGGTGACCTCCATGCATTGGCAAGGAGTCGGGGTTGGACTTGCCACCATTGGCCTATCCAACATCTTTATGCTCCCCGCGCTGGTTCTCGTTGCGGCAGTGGCTCTCGGCTTTTCCTGGGACCTCATCTCTCCGAAGACACGCCACGATGCGCCCCATGTGGGCCGCGGCTTCGCGTTCTTTACTGGACTTGTGGTGGTGATGGCGGCGGTTACGTTGGTAGGAACAGCCTTGGAGTCCTATGCCTCGCCATTCTTGCTGCATCTCTTGAGCAATTGGGGCGTCTAGGCACATTGTCTTCGCAGATCGGTTTTGCTACGCTACCCTCAAGGGGGAGAATGCGTGAGCAACAGTATCAATGTGGTCACCGGGGGTCTCGGCTACATCGGCCAGTCGATTGTGGCCGAGTTGGTCCGACGGGGTCAGCGTGCGGTGATTGTGGACCGCCGCGCCATTCCGAGCCAAGTGGCAGGAGTGGAGGTCATCAGGGCGGACGTTCGCGAGTCAGCGGCGTGGGAGAGCTTTCAGGATCACCCCATAGGGGCCGTGTTTCATTGCGCAGGGCTGATTCAAGTGGGCGAATCCGTCAGTGAGCCGGCGCGCTATTTCGATGACAATATCGCGGCCGGCATTGCGATGTTGGAGCATCTGCGCGGCCTCGGCCCCATCCCAGTGATTTTTTCCTCGTCGGCAGCCGTGTACGGCATCCCGGAATCGACTCCCATTCCCGAGACAGCGCCTCTGAATCCTTTGAGTCCATATGGAACGACCAAGCGGCAATTCGAGGAAATCTTGGCAGCCTACCATCATGCCTACGGCTATCCGTTTGTGGCCTTGCGTTACTTCAATGCGGCGGGCAGTGACGGGTTCGTGCGGGAAAATCACGAACCCGAGACCCACCTCTTGCCGCGGGTGGCGCACTGGATTGCCACGGGACAAGCTCCTGTCGTCTATGGCCGGGACTATCCGACCCCTGACGGTACGGCGATTCGCGACTATGTCCACATCCGCGATTTGGTCGAGGCGCATTTGGCTGCTCGCGACTATTTGCAGGCGGGCGGGGACTCCTCGGTGATAAACCTGGGCTCTGGCCGCGGCACATCGGTTTTGGAAATGATGGAGGCCTTTCGCCGCGTGGTGCCCGACATGCCTTCGCCGCGGTTCGTGGAGCGGCGGCCCGGCGATCCGCCCATCTTGGTTGCGGATGTGGGGCGCGCTCGCCGCCTGCTTGATTGGGAGCCGCGTCATTCCGATGTGGATCGGATTGTCAGCGAGGTGTGGGGAGCTGTGGAGCGGCCATGAGAACAGTTGTCGTGCTGGCCGCTGTCATGGGGTTTCTTGGGGTGGGCTTGGGGGCGTTCGGCGCGCACGCGCTCCGGCAACGGTTAGGCGAGGAACGGTTGAAAACATATCAGACGGGCATTCAGTATCATCTCATCCACGCCTTGGCCATGTTGTTGACGGGGGTTCTGGCAGGAATGGGGTCCAGTGGCCGGGGATGGTACGAGACCGCAGGATGGCTGTTTTTTGTCGGCATTGTGTTGTTTTCAGGGAGCCTTTACCTGTTGGCGCTGGAGCGCTTGGAACGAAAGTGGGGCCTTCTGACGCCGCTCGGAGGACTGTTCTTTCTTAGCGGCTGGGCCGCCGTGGCCATTCGCATGGGGATGAGTGCGCACTAGGGTGCATTGAGGTTGCAAGAGGGGGATTGCGTCATGGAGTATGAAACGATGCGTCAAATGTTGGGGTTGCCCAGTCTTTTGGAGATTCCGTCTCTGCTGGTGATTGAGCCGCATCCTGATGACAACGAGGTGGGGGCCGGCGCCACGATTAAGCGATTGACCGAGCGGGGCGTGCACGTCGCCTACCTGACCGTGACGGATGGCCGTGCCGGAACCGAAGATCCATCGGTGACGGCCGAAGAGATGGTGCGCATCCGCATGGGTGAACGACAGCGGGTGAACCAACTACTGGGCGTCGAAGTCAGTTTCAACCTGGGCTTCGAGGACGGTGGGGACTGGAGCGAGCATCAGTTGATGATGACCTTGGTGCCTTTGATTCGGCAGTTTCGGCCCGCCATGGTGATGACGGTCGACCCGTGGACGCCGTACGAGAGCCACCCCGACCATGTCAAGACCGGAAAGGCGGTCGCAGCATCGCTGATTTACGCGAAAAACGGAGTGGCATTGAAGGGCCAGGGGGATCCCTACGATGTGCCGCAAATTGCTTTCTATGGCTCCGCTTACCCCAACCAGTTCATTGATGTCTCGGATACCTGGTCCAACAAGCTTGAGGCCATGCAGGCGCACACCTCGCAATTTGACCTCCCGAACTGGCCCTTGGTCTCCGGGTTTTTAACGGAGGAAGCGGCCCGCCTGTACCGCGAGCATTTCGGCATGGAAAAGACGGGTTACGTGGAGGCCTTCAAAGTGCTGTCCTCCATGCAGTTGCACTTCTTTCCGGAGGCAGTGCGCAGTTGATTCCTATTTACGCCTGAATGGGCGCGTGATATCATAGCATTGCTTCAACTAGATGTGTGGCGCTAGGGGTGCCCTTCAGGGCTGAGAAACGGGAATGCCGTTAACCCTTAGAACTCGACCTGGATAATGCCAGCGGGAGAAAGTGCCGATATACGACACCGATATCCTCTTTTGCTGGCCGGCCAGGAAAATGAGGATTTTTTATTTTTGGGAGGCCGGTCTTATGAGTTGGAAAATGCGCGATATTGTGTTGACCGCTGTATTCTCGGCGATTTGCGGGGCCATTTACCTGGGATGGGATTTGCTGTTCAAGGCCTTTCCCATAGTCAATCCGGAAGCCCAAGCAGCATTTAACGGACTGTGGTGGATTGCGGGAGGCATTGTGCCGTTCATCATTCGGCGTCCGGGCGCCGCGCTCTTGGCTGAGGCCATCGGTGGGTTCATGGAGTTCGCCTTGGGCAGTCCCTATGGCATTCAGGCCTTTACCATCGGTTTGGCGCAAGGGATTGGCATCGAACTCGGGTTCATGCTGGGACGGTACCGGCACTACGGTCTGGGATGGCTTCTATTTGCGTGCGGACTCGGTGGCGTTGGCAATTACATCTACTCGTACTTCTACTATGGGGTCAATCAATATTCCGCACTAAACCAAATTGGCTACCTGGTGGTGACGATTGTCAGCGGTGCGGTGTTGGCTGGCCTGTTGTCCTGGGTGGTGGGCCGCGGCCTCAAGCGCACCGGTGTATTGCAGAACTTCGCGGTGGCCCGCGATGCTGAGAGCGCGGCGTCCTGATGTCCATTGAGGAAGTACGGCCCGCGCTGGACGAAGAGCTGATATCGCTTCGCGGCGTGGGCCTGGCGTTTGGGAATCAGACCGTTCTTTCCGGCATCGATTGGCGGTTGGCCCGGGGCCAGTCTGTCTTGGTTGTTGGTCCGAGTGGGTCCGGCAAGTCGACTTGGGCGATGTTGGTGGCCGGATTAATCCCACACAGCATCGAGGGCCGGGTCACCGGTGAGGTGTGGCGGCACCCCCGCTTGGGCCGGGCTGGAGCTATCGGATATGTCTTTCAAGATCCCGACTCTCAGTTTTGTCAAATTCGGCTGGGCGAAGAAGTGGCCTTCGGGCTGGAGAACAAAGCCATGGATCCGGCCGCGATGGGGCCGGCGATTCGTCAGGCGCTGCGGGAGGCCCATCTCGATGCGCCGCTCACCATGGAACATCAGCACTTATCCGGTGGGAACAAGCAAAAGCTGGCCTTGGCGTCAGCTCTGGCGATGTCGCCGGAGCTTATCATTTTGGATGAACCTACGGCCAATCTTGATCCGGTGGCGACAGACCAGGTCTTCCGCGAAATCGACCATCTCACCGACGATGGGCATTCGGTGCTGGTGATCGAACATAAGTTCCAGGCCTTGGCGGACCGCATTCCTTGGATGATTTTGATGGGACGGGATGGACGGTTCCATCGCTTTGGCCCAACCGCCGTGCTGATGCAGGAGGAGCGGCAGTGGATGCGTGCGGAGGGGCTCATCGCGGACCCGCCGTCGCCTAGGGCCAGGGGCCATAGGTCCCCGGCCGCCCGGCCGGTGATTGAGCTTAAGGAGGTTGCCTATCGCTATCACCGCCACGGCCCAACCGCCCTGAACGGGGTTTCCTTATCGGTCCAACCGGGGGAATTGGTGGCCTTGGTCGGCACCAACGGAGCGGGGAAGTCTACGCTTCTCAAGGTGATGGCAGGTCTGGTCAAACCCCAGCATGGATCGTGCGTGCGGCCCGATACGCGGCAGGTCGCCTTTGGCTTCCAAAATCCTGAGCATCAATTCATCTTTGAGCGGGTGGTCGACGAGCTGGCCAATCGTTACGTGGAGGGGCCGATCCCGGACGACGTAGCCGCGCTTCTTGACGAGTTCTCCTTGGGGCGGGAGGCGCGCATGAGTCCATACGCTCTCAGCCAAGGGCAAAAGCGACGGCTTTCCGTGGCGGTGATGGTGCAACGGGAGCATGCGGTATATTGCCTCGATGAGCCAACCTTTGGTCAGGACGCCCGTACGCGCGAGGTGATTATGGAACGGCTGTCCGAGCGTCAGCAGCGCGGGGCCGCGGTCATCATTTCGACCCACGACATGGACTTGGTCGAGCGCTACGCCACGCGCGTCGTGGCCATGGACGGAGGGACCATTCTCTTCGACGGACTGTTCGAAGAGTTGATGCGCCATCCCGACATTCTTGAACGCGCGCATTTGGCGCCGGGATCTTTGGATGCGGACGCTACGGGCGAGCCCGCGGCGACCTTTGGTCCTGTCGCGGAGCGAGCCCGGAAGAGCCTACTGGGTCGATTGAATCCGGCGTGGAAGCTTCTTACGGTCTTTGTCGCCGTGGGCCTGACCGCCTTTGCAACGCGTTTGGATCAGACCATCGCCGTCGCGCTGGTGCCGCTGGTGCTGCTGGCCGGGTTCAGTGGGCTGCGATTAACGTCCATCGCCAAGCGGATGGCGCCATTTGTCATCTTCTTCGCGCTATACGTCTGGACCATGACGGCATATGCCGCTGTGGGTCCCAAGACCCCGGTGATTCAGTTCCTATGGTACCGGCTCAGCTATCCCGGTTTCCTCAAGGGGCTGGTGTTGGGGTTCCGCATGCTCGCAGCCGTCAGTTTTGGCGTGCTGTTTGTGTCCACCATCGACCTTGTCGACTTGGTTAAAAGCTTGTCCCGCCAATTTCGTGTGCCGCCGAAGTTTTCTTACGGAACCTTGGCTGGGTTGCGGTTCTTTCCACAATTCCAGGAGGAATGGGCCAAACTGCGTCTGGCCCGGAAAGTACGCGGGCGGGATGCCCGTTGGTCGGCAATACGCATTGTCACCTACGCGCTGCCGCTGTTGAGCGATGCGGTCCGACTATCGGAGCGTGTCGCCATCGCCATGGAGGCTCGCGGTTTTATCGGTCCCGTGACCCAGAAGTCCGATGCCCGAACGTACTATGAAGCCTCCACGGTCACCTGGGGGGATGCGGCGTTCGGGGTGGTTGCGGTGGCCGCCGTCGCCGCGGCCATTTGGCACTAGGGTCGAGGAATGCCTTTGAGATTGGTGCTGTGCGGCAGTCCGTGCTTGGTCGGATCCAAGTAGCTTCGAATTTGAGCGATGGCGATGCCGATTTCTCCGAATCCGGTGGCGATTAGCTTGACCTTTCCTGGATATTGCGCCACGTCACCTGCGGCGTACACGCCCGGGAGGTTGGTGGCCATGGAGCTGGGGTCAACCACGATGGTGTTGCCCTCGAGGTTCAGTCCCCAGGTCTTGACCGGGCCTAGTGACGGCAGGAACCCCAGCCCTCCGACGACATCGTCGATTGCCCAGCGTTCCTCAGCTCCAGACGAGACCTCTTTGACAACGACCGCTTGGATTTGGTGATCACCTTCGATGCGGACCAATTCGTAGGGGGTTTTGACGGTAATGTTGGGCGACTCGTGAATCAATCGAATGCTTTCCTCCTGACCGCGAAATTGGCTGCGGCGGTGGATGAGCGTAAGGTGGCGTGATTTGGGTGCGATGGCAAGCGTCCAATCGAGCGCCGTATCGCCGCCGCCCACCACTAGGACCTGGCGATCCCGGAAATGCTCCAGCGGGGGCATGAGGTAATAGACTCCGGCACCCTCAAACCGGTCGGCTCCCTGCGCTGGGAGTTTTCGAGGAACGAACGCCCCAATGCCTACCGTAATGAGAATGGCGCGGGCCCGGTGGGTGGACAGGCCGGTGGAGACTTCATAGAGGAGTCCATCCTCCTGCAATGCAGTGATGGACTCGACCGCTTCCCCGAGGACGAACCGCGGCGAGAAGTGCTCGGCTTGGTCGATCAGCCGCAGCGCCAAATCCTTGCCGGAAATTCCGTAAAAACCGGCTACGTCGTAGATCGGCTTCTCCGGATACAAGGCATACAACTGACCGCCCAACTCGGGCAAACTCTCAATGACCGTGCTGCTCATGCCGTGAAGTCTGGCCATCGCCGCCCCAAACAGGCCGACGGGACCGCCCCCAATAATAATCAGATCTGCTGCGTCCAACGAGTTCCCTCCCCAGGTATTTTTCCTATCATAGCAAAAGCCCAACGGCACGGAAAACCGACTGGGGCAAGACGGAATAGCAGGAATACATCAGAATGTATTGAATATTATAACGTATAGGATTTGAAATCGAATTGGCCGAGCCGCGCCGTATCCGGCACCCCGGCATCTGCTCGGTCGATAGGCCGGCAGGGGTGGCGTCATGTCTAAGACGGACGAAGTCTACGAGATATTACGGCAGCGGATATTGTCTGGAGAATTCAGCTCCGGTTTTCGTCTCATCATTGATGCGTTGGCGCGCCAATTGGGAGTAAGCGCCATACCCGTCCGTGAGGCCATTCACCGTTTGGAGGCTGAGGGGCTGGTTCGCCATGAACCCAATGTCGGTGCGGCTGTGGCTGGCATGGACGAAGATGAGTATCGAGAAATACTCACCGTGCTCGCTCGGCTGGAAGGCTGGGCGACCGCCCTCTCTGTGCCTCATGCAACCCCGGATGACCTCATCCAACTGACCGAGCTCGTGAGTCAGA
>JAKADO010000059.1 GCA_021820485.1 Bacillota bacterium | reverse complement strand
TCCGATCTCGAGGAAATCGAGAGCCGCATCCAGAGCGTGGCGGAACTGTTGGAGATTGGCCATTTGTTGCGGTCCAAGCCGTTGGCGTTGTCGGGTGGACAACGCCAACGGGTGGCTGTGGGTCGGGCCTTGGTTAGAAATCCCTATGCGTTTCTCATGGATGAACCGCTCTCGAATCTTGATGCCTTGCTGCGGGAGCGAATGCGGGTTGAACTGCGACACTTGCACGAACGGTTGCGCATTCCCACCATGTACGTGACGCACGATCAGACGGAGGCCATGACCATGGCGGATCGACTGGTCGTGATGAAGGACGGGGACATCCTTCAAATTGGCACGCCGGAAGACGTCTACCATCGGCCGCAGACTGCCTTCGTGGCGCAGTTCCTGGGATCGCCGCCGATGAACTTGATACCTGTGCATCGCATGGCGGATGGACGGGTCGCCGTGGATGGTCCCCAAGGCGAGACGCTGACGGTGCCCTCTTGGTTGGCGCAGCGCTGGCCGCGGGCGAGCTCGGAACTGTGGCTCGGGTTTCGTCCCGAACGGGCTGGCGTGAAAGGCGGCGCGCCCGCGGGGTTGGACTTCTCCTTTAGGATTCAGACCATTGAAACTCTCGGAGCCCGCTATCACGTTCATGGGAAGTGGGGAGACGCCGGGATTACCTGGGTGACGACGGAAGGCCACAACATGGCGTTGGGAAGCCAGATGCCGCTCACTGTTCCGTGGGAGCACGTTCACTGGTTCGACCGTCACAGCGGTCGGCGCATCGACGAACAAACCACTCAGACGGTCGGCCTTGAGGCGGGAGATGCCGTATGACCGATCGCGACCGCACCGTCACCGTTGGTCCTCGTCATAGCCCGTCTTGGATGTCCGGATTGGCCCAAATCCGAAACCAGTGGAAGGAAATGGTGGTGGGCTACGGGCTTATTCTCCCCAGTCTCTTGGTGTTTTTGGTGTTCTACTACGGACCTGCTTTGTTTCTCCTCTACATCGCGTTTTTCCACTGGAACATCTTTGCGAACGACAGCACCTTTGTGGGACTCCACAATTTTTCGGTTCTGATGCATCAGCCGATTTTCTGGCAGTCCCTGTTGAACACCGCGTATTATGTCGTCTTGGTGGTGCCCGTCACCACGCTCTTGGCGCTCGGGCTGGCGCTTTTGCTGCGGGAAGCGCGGAACCTGCGAGGGGGAGGGCTGTCGCAGGCCCTGGTGTTTCTGCCGCATGTGACGCCGGTTGTCGCGACCTCGATTATTTGGGTGTGGATTTTCGATCCCAACTTTGGTTTGGCAAATGCCGTTCTGCGCCTGCTGCACCTGCCGCAGCTGGGATGGCTGGCGAGCGTTCATTGGGCCCTTCCAGCGGTCATGATTTACACCGTCTGGCACTCGGTCGGACTCTACACCGTGCTCTTTCTGGCAGGGCTTTCCACCCTGCCGAAACAAGTGATGGAAGCCGCTCAACTGGACGGAGCGCGCGGCTGGCTGTCATTTCGGCGCATCGTTCTGCCGCTCATCAGTCCGATTACGTTTTTTGTCATTGTCTTGGCCACCATCAACACAATGCAGACGTTTTCCCAGATCTACACCCTGACGGGGGGGCCCCACGGTGGAGCTGGGGGACCGGCATTCTCCACCACCACCGATTCCTTGCTGATTTATCAAACAGCTTTCTTGTATGAGCATTTTTCGCTGGGATCGGCGATGAGCCTCGTACTCTTTGTGCTGATTCTCGGCATGACGCTGGTGCAGAAATTGATCGCCGACCGCATGGTTTTTTATCGCTAGCCGCAAAGGGACGGGAGGACGCAACAAATGATGAAATGGTTCACCTATGGATTTCGGGCCGTGGCAGCCGCTCTGATGGCGGCACCCATCTACTGGGTGTTTGTCATTGCCACGGGAAAGCAGGGCGCCGCATACAGCATTCCTCCGGTCTGGCGCCCGCTGTTCCATTGGGCTCCCTTCCTCTATGTGTGGACCCACACGCCATGGGCCCGTTATGTGCTCAACAGCGCATTCATCTCCGTCTCCACCATCATGTTGGTGGTGGTCACCAGCGCGCTTGCTGGGTACGCGCTGGCTGAGCTGAAGTTCCCGGGCAACTCCCTCTACTTCTATGTCTCGCTGGGTGTGATGATGCTGCCACAGCAGGCGTTGCTGGTGCCGCAATACGTCGTGATGTACCACCTGCATCTGTTAAACACCTATACCGGGCTGATTGTGCCCTTTGCCGCCAGCACGTCGGGAATTTTTCTCTTCCGCCAGTTCTTCATGAAGCTTCCGGTCAGCTACCGGGAGATAGCGCGTCTCGAGGGGGTCAGCACCCTGACCTATCTCAGGCGGGTGGCGGTGCCGCTTGCGCGGCCCGCGGTAGCCACCACAGTGCTTCTCACCTTTATCTCCTCTTGGAACCAATTTCAATGGCCGCTCATTATGACCAACAGCCCGGGGCTTCAGCCAATCGAGCTGGCTCTCAGCCATTACATGCAAGCCTATCAGTCGCACTGGCGAGACCTGACGTCCGCCGCGCTGATTGCGCTCCTGCCCATTCTCATTGTGTTCGCATTTACCCAACGACACATTGTCACTGCGGTGGCTGGGGGAGAGATGGGCCAAAAAGAGTGAGGGGACAGGCGGTTGAAAGGATGTGATGGCAATGTAGCCCGGGAGCGAAGCATCCTCGAGTTCGGCATTACTACCATGAGGAGGAACACGCGTGAACAAAGGAAAGACGATGGCACGACGCTTGGGACTGATGTCTGCGCTTACGGCGGGAACTGTGGCGCTGGCAGGATGTGGAGCGGCAGCAACGAACGCTGGCGCCGGATCAACGAAGGCTCAAACCGTCACGATATCGTTTTGGGAATCGCACTCGTCAAGCAATCCACCTGGGATTGCCCTGGCGCACCTCATTAAGGAGTTCAATCAGAGCCACAAAAACGTGAAGGTCAACCTGACCATTACGAAGGCAAGTCACAAGGCTCTGGGCGCACTGGCGGCGGGCGATGCGCCAGTGGTGGCGTGGATTAGCCACTATGACGGAAACTTTCTTTCAGCCCATGCCCTGGTGTCATGGAACAAGTACTTTAGCGGGTTCCCGGCGGCAGAGAGAAACTCGATCTTTCCCGTTGTTTGGGGCAACGGGGAGGTCAACGGCCAGCACTATCGCATTCAAGCCAACGCCAAGGTGTCCGAGTTAGTCTACAATAAGGCAATCTTTGCGAAGGCTGGCATCAAGAGCTTCCCTGCCACCTGGACCCAACTAGCACAAGACGTGTCGATTATAAAGCAAAGAGTGCCGGGCGTCATCCCCTTGGCATGGAAGGATTCGTCGGCTCATATTTTGCCGCCCTTCCTATCCAACGGCGGGCGCCTCTTTAAGCCGGGAACTGGTCAAAAAGAAGTTGACTTTCTCTCCACGGCGGCGACACACACCTTCACGTACTTCCGCAATCTCTACCAACAAAAGGAAATGATTTTTGCCCATGGCAGCGCGATTGCCGCGGACTTCGGGGCAGGCAAGATTGCGATTGCCGACGGCACTTCGGCCGGGTACTTCTTGAAGGTGAATGCGGCCCACGGGGCCTTTCCGGTCGGCGTGGCCGCCTATCCGAACGGATCAACCGGCCACAGTGCCAACTTGGATCAAGGTCTAGGCTTTGTGATGATGGTGGACCATGCGCCGCAAGACTACAAAGCGGCGACCACGTTCATTTCGTGGTGGTTTACGCCAAAGGTCCAAGCCTACTGGGGCACCCACTCCGGATATCCGCCCGAAACGCGGGCGGGTCTGGCGGCCATTCCCCAGAGTTTCTTTGCCGGAAACCCGGGCGTTCTGGTGTCCGCACAAGTGTTAGCATCGCCCTACACCATTTCGCGTCCCGTATCCACGGCCTACAAAGAGGTGCAAAGCGCGCTTGATACGGCGTTTTACAATGCCGTCACCGGCAGTGCGTCGGTTCAGCAAGCGCTTAAGACTCTCCAGCAACAGGCCGATTCGTACCTGAGCGGACAAAGCGCGCTCTAACAATCATCCTCGGGACCTCCCGGCTGGGAAAAGGGGCTGGGAGGTCCTGCATAGGAATTTTTTCGTGGCGGGAGGTGCCTTGTATGGCCATGGAATCCTACGACAATCGGCGAATGGCTGTCCGACAATTTGTGGTGGACACGTGGCAGGCTATTATAGAAGGGCGGATCGATCGTCTCGTGCTGGACCCCAGCCGGTTGGAACCGGATGATTGGGCGCCCTTGTTGTGGGCGGCGAGCGAATACAACCTCCCGGTCGAGTTGTCGCTCACCGGAACGCGGAACGACTGGCCCTCCGCCCGGAGGACGGAGGGCGTCGAATCCTTGCCCGCCTCGTGCCTTCGCTGGGGGAAAAATTGGTGGGAGGTGTGGCACCATGATCAACCGCTCTCCATCAGCCCCCGGGCCTCGTGGATTTTAAGGGCCATCAGCACCAGTGCCAGCAACGGCCCAGTTTCTCTGGAAGAGATTAACCGCCAGATGAGCCTATGGGGGCAGTCTTTTGTGCGTGAAAGCAATTTTCGCAGCAATGTGCGGGCTGTCCGCGACCGCATTGGCGCGTCCCACATCATCACCGTGCCTCAGCGCGGCTACCTGTGGCGGTCATGCAAGGCCCTTTTGGGGCCGAGAATCGATGCTCAGCAGCAACACAAGACGATTTAGAGTGAAGGGGATTAATTCAGGATGCTCATTGAAGAGGCCATACGCAATCGGGCCAGTATCAAGGTGTTTTCTATGGAGGAGGTCAGCGCCGACCTCATCGAACGTTGCTTGGACGCCGCTGTTTGGGCACCAAACCACCATATGACCGAACCCTGGTCGTTTCGCGTGCTGACCGGCGACGCGCGGGAGATGCTGGCGCGAGTAGCCAAGGACGAAATGGTCCGACGCGCGACCGGGCTTGATGTCGCGGTGGCGCAGGCCAAAGCATTCAAGGAGCGCCAAAAGCTTCTGAGTGCTCCCGCTATCGTGGCCGTCTATTCGGACGCGGGACCCGATGAGAAAACGACGCGGGAAAACTTTGCGGCATCGGCAGCAGCCGCTCAAAACATTTTGTTGATGGCTCAAAGCTTGGGATTGGCCAGCATTTGGCGAACGAGCGCCACGTATGAGTATCCTGGCGTTCGGCAGGCGCTCAAGGTGCCGGAGGGATCAACATTTGTGGGCGCGTTGTTTCTGGGCTACTCCGCGCAGCGCGAGGTCAGGCGCCGCCGTACGCCGGCTGCCGAAAAGACCCTCTGGATAACCGAAGACAACCCTCTGGCCTAAGGTCTCGAACCGCTGTTCCGTGGGGCTGACTCGAAAGGTACCTTGGCAAACATGCCGTCCCTAGAATGTGTCCGTTTTTTTGCCCCGAGTCGTGGAGGAATCAGGTTCCTCGGGGGTCAAGCGGGAGGACATTTTAGGGCCAAGGCCTTTTGGGTCAGCCCTTTTGGCCGCATCGGGGGCTCACGAGGTTCCTCCTGTCGCTTGTTCAAGACATTCTCTCTATCGCACGATACAGATTGGCGATAATAGTTCCACAAGGGGATAGAGGCGGGCACGCCAGGTCTTTGCTATCGTGGACTCGAGAGGAGCGCCGGAAAGGCGGCGCACAAGGGAGGAATTCCTGTGGAACCCGTGATTTCTTTGAATCATGTCAGCAAACACTTCGGCCATCGCATTGCCGTCAATGAGGTGTCGCTCGACATCGCAAGCGGTCAAGCCGTGGCTCTTCTGGGACCCAATGGAGCCGGGAAGACGACCAGCATTGCGATGATGCTGGGCCTATTGCACCCGACCACTGGAGAGATTCGACTTCTGGGCAGGACGCCCGGGCATTTGGCCAGCCGCGAGAAAATTGGCGTGGTCCTGCAAAATGTGAGCGTGCCCGAACGCCTCAAAGTCAGAGAGTGCATCAATTTGGTACGCGGATTTTACCCAAATCCCCGCTCTCTGGATGACCTCTTGAATCTGGCGGGACTCGCCACGGACAGCGACATGCAAGCGCACCTGCTGTCAGGGGGCAAGATGCGCCGCCTGCAATTTGCACTCGCGATGGCTGGGAACCCGGAAGTGTTGTTTTTGGATGAACCTACGGTTGGCATGGATGTGACCTCGCGGCGGCAGTTTTGGGATGCCCTGCGCCAGTATGTGGGCGAAGGCCGCACGTTGATTCTCACCACGCACGACTTGCAGGAGGCGGATGTGATGACAGACCGTGTCGTGGTGATGCACCATGGCCTGGTCATTGCGGATGCGCCGCCGGAGCGCATCAAGATGGAGTTCGGTGATCGCCAGATAAGCTTCGTGGCGGACGACGCCCGGTTGATTCATGTCGTGCGGCAGTGGGCCGAGGTGGCGGACGTGCAAACCTCGGGACGCCAGGTGACCATTGTGACGAGCGACTCGGACGCCGTACTGAAACGCCTGATTCACGACAATTGGGACATTCGGGACATCCGCGTGGGCGGAACAGGGTTGGAAGATGCGTTTGTCCGATTGACGCGGGAGGAGGTTTCGCTGGCATGAAGCCATTTTTAAGCCAGTGGAAGGCCGATTTGCTGCGGACGGTTCGCGATCGACGGTTTTTTGTGTTGACGCTCATCATGCCGGTGGGGTTTTACCTGTTGTTCATCCATGAGCAACGGGGCGCCACCGCGATTGCGGGAACCTTTTGGAGTGCTTATTTTATGGTGTCTATGGCGACATTCGGCGTGGTCGGGGCCTCGGTCAACACGCTCGGCGTGCGGCTCGCGGCCGAGCGGAAAATGGGATGGGTGCGCTGGCTGCGCACCACGCCGTTGTCATCGGTAGGCTACGCGGCATCTAAAATCTCGACGCAGCTAAGCTTGTCGCTTTTGATTGTGGCAGTGGTGTTCATGGTGGCCCACAGTAATCAGGGGGTAACTCTCAGCGCCAAGCATTGGGTGGAGATCGTGCTATGGATATGGATTGGATCGATACCGTTTGCCGCACTGGGTGTCCTTATCGGACTCGCGGGCAATTCCGCCCAAGTTCTGGGGACTTTGGTATACCTTGGGCTTTCGCTGCTGGGCGGGCTGTGGACTCCTGTAGAGGCCCTTCCTAAGACCATGCAGGACATCGCCCATTGGATGCCCACCTATCGCTATGCGCAGCCGGCTTGGAACCTTCTCGCCGGCAAAGGCGTGGACATCAAGGACATTGCGTTTCTTGCGGGCTACACCATCCTCTTTGTCGGACTGGCGGCCATCATTCAAAATCGCCTCGACGTGAAGCCGGACACCAATTAGTGCGACGCTCGGAAATCAATCACTTCACCAAGCCGTGGCGGAAGGCCCATACCACGGCTTGGGTGCGATCCGCCAAGTTTAATTTGTTCAGGATGCTGTGCACATGGGTTTTTATGGTCCCCTCGCTGACAAAGAGGGCACGGGCAATATCCGAGTTCCGCTCCCCATAGGCCATGCGGTGCAGCACCTCCTTTTCCCGGTCGGTGAGCAGGTCCAGTTCGGGTGCGGTCTCGGGGGGAAGGCGATGACTAGCGCCCTGCATGGCTTGGGACAGGGCCCAACTGGCGGCCCGCGTGCGGTACATGGCTTCCCCCCGATGAACGGCGCGAATGGTTTCCAAGAGTTCCGGCGTGGGCAGGTCCTTCAGCACGTAACCCATGGCACCGGCCCTGAGACCGGCCAGCACATATTCATCAACATCAAAGGTGGTGAGAAGAATGACTTTGGGAGCGGGTGTCCACGAGGCCATCGCCTGAGCCAGTTCGAGGCCGCTGCCATCAGGCAGGCGGATATCCAAGAGGGCAACGTTGGCGGCTGCTGCCGGGCCTTCCGCCAGGGCAGCCGACATGGTGGCGGCACAACCCACCACGGCCATGTCGGGCTGGTGGTCGAACATATACCGGAGGCCGTCCCGGATGATGGGCTGATCGTCGACAATATAAAGGCGGATTGGGTTGCTCATGCTTTATCTCCCTCCCATGGTAGCTCGGCCAATACCACCAGCCCATGGGGCCCTTGCGGCGCCCATGTCAATCTCCCGCCCAAGTTCTGGCACCGATGGCGCATCTGATTGAGGCCAAATCCTGGGGTCAAATCATGGGTCAACAAGCCGTCATCGGCCACGCGCAGGGTGACAGACCGCTCTTTGCTCGCGAAGTCAATGCGCACGTGACGCGCTTGCGCATGCCGCAGGATGTTGGTCAAAGACTCCTGCAGCACGCGAAATAGGGTCAAGCGGACTGGAGCGGTCCAACGGTCGGGATCAGCCTCCCAGTGCACGTCGGCCTGCCACCCCCCGTCGCGGGACGCAGCTTCAATCAGTTGCTGAAAGTCGTCCTTTCCAAACTCATCGTCCGAATCTTGGGTGGCGTGGACAGCCTGACGCACCTCCTGCAGCGCTTGGCGGGCGGTGGTGACCAGGCCAGGGAGGCGTTTCTGGGCGGAGGCCGCGTCTTTCGGCAACATGATTTCCATGGATTCCAGTCCGATAATGAGTGACGTGAGGCGGTGGCCGACGCCGTCGTGGATGTCCGCCGCGATTTGCAGCCGTTCTTCGCGGGCCCGGGATTCGGCCGCCTCTGCCGTTGTCTTCATCAACTGCTCGTGGGTGGATTGCAGCGCAGCATAGGCCCGTTCCAACTCCGCTAGGCGCCGCTTGTCGAGTTCGCGGGCTTCCCGACGGAGCCGAGCACCATAGAATCCGAAATAAATGCCGCCCATCGTGATGAGGTTGCCAAGCAGGTTCAGGTTGCCGGCAGGAGACATCAGCACACGCACGATGGCTAGACCCACCAGACTGAGTGTGGCCCAGCGGGTCGGAGGCGCATGCGATGCGAGAAATGCTCCCAACGGCACGATTAAAAAGGTGGCTACGGGGAGCAGGCGGGGTGTTTGAGCGGCAATGAGAAGGCCAGTTGCGGCAATCGCGGTAAGAATCAGGTCATTGCGCCATGAGCGGTAGCGAAGCGGGAGCCAGGTCCAGCACAGAAAGAATGCCACATAAGCAATGGCCAGCCAGGCACTGTGAATGTACAGTTGTCGAGTGCCGACCGCAACCACGATGAGAGCGCCGCTGCCGATCAACCGGCGCCGCAGCCGTTCGGGGGTGCCTTGCATCATGGGACGGCGACTCCTCCTGCATGTGTGAAGTGGCTTCAGTATAGCATCTTGGCCGGAGCGGGTGTCCGGGAGATGAAGCCGCAGACAGCCTGTGGTAATGTGGCTTCATCACAGTGTCCGGTGAGGGGGACAAAATGGGACTCGCATTGGCGTTGTCAGCCGGCATGGTGACGGCATTCAATCCTTGTGGAGCGGCCATGCTTCCGGCATTTTTGGCTATGCTGTTGGCGCGAACTCCCCACCGTGGAGGGTGGCAGGACGGCTTCGTCGCCGGACTGTGGATGATGCTTGGGTTTGTCTTGTTGTTTGGCGTGGCCGGAATGCTGGCGAGCATCTTGGGCCAGGCTCTCTTCCGGCTGGCGCCGGCAATGTCGCTGGTGGTGGCTGTGGGGTTCCTTTGGCTGTCGTGGCGATTGTGGACGGGAAAGACTCTCGCATTTCATTGGGGCAGCCCTGTGGAGCGGTTGCAGCGCCGTGTGCTGCAAGGGGGGCGGGGTACGTTCTTTTTGTATGGGATTAGCTACGCCATGGTCTCCTTGACTTGTAGCCTGCCGGTCTTTCTGGCCGTCGCCGCTACGGGATTTCATGAGAGTCTTTTGACGGGCGTGGCGCGGTACCTGGTCTATGCCGCAGGCATGGGTCTTATTGTCACCGGCTTGGCGGTTGCCGCGACGGCGGCTCGTCATGTTGCGGAACGGCTGGTCAAGGCCGTGATGCCGCTGATGCACAAGCTCAGCGCATTGGTCATGGCGCTTGGCAGCCTATATCTTCTTTGGTATTGGTTTTGGGGGCCGGGCCTCCATACCGGATTACTCTAGAATGGGGCGGAATTCCAGGATGTCAACGTGGCGGCAGCGTGCAATGGGAGCAGCGTTGGTGCTGGCTCTGGCAGGATTGGTTCTAGGCACATATCGGGTAGTGTCGGGGTGGCATCCGACCGTGCCGGTGTCCCCGTCGACGACGGTGGCCCAAGTCACCAGCACGGCTGCCGAAGTGGATCCGGGCGCTACCCTGCATCAGAAGGCGCCTCTCTTTGTGCTCCAGAATCAACGCGGGGAAACTGTCGGACTGAGGCAATATCGAGGAAAGGCGGTGGTACTGGCCTTCATCAATAGTCAAGGTACGTCGGTGAGCCCCTTGACTGCTGTGGTATTGCACAACATGCGGCATGATTTGGGAAAGTATCGACGCGACGTGCAGGTTTTGGCCGTGAACGCCAATCCGGTGTCGACCAGCACGGCGGACGTGCAGGCATGGTCCGTGGCGCATCACATGCAGGGTCAGTGGCAGTTCCTGACGGGAACTCCGTCCCAACTCAAAATTGTCTGGCATGACTATCATGTGACAAGCCAGGTGCTTAAGGGCAACCTAGTGCGGGACATTCCCGCTGTCGTGGTGATTGGTCCCAGCGGAGAGGAGCGTTGGCTCTATCTCAATGCGAGCGATGGCAGCGCGCCGGTGCTGGCCGCCGAGGTCCATCAACTGATGGCCCATATCGCCCCGCTGTTGCCGGGCCATCCTTCCTTGAGCGCGTTTGCCGCAGCCCGTGAACTAACCTACCTTCCCGGCACCTTGGGACCGCAAGGGGGGCAGCATGCCTTCGAGGCGCCTGTCATCCGTCCCAATGGCGCCCTCGCAACGGTGACGGCAGGTCGCGGTGGTAGGCCGATTCTATTGGATTTTTTTGCGACATGGTGTCCTGATTGCCAAGAGGAAATTCCGATTCTGAAGCGATATCAGCAGTACGCCGTTATGCACCATCTGCCGCAGGTGATGGGCGTGGATCTGCGCCTTTCCGAACCGACCACGGCGC
Source organism: Bacillota bacterium (assembly GCA_021820485.1). GTDB lineage: Bacteria > Bacillota > Sulfobacillia > Sulfobacillales > Sulfobacillaceae > Sulfobacillus_B. The sequence goes on along the minus strand of JAKADO010000059.1, from coordinate 10,891 downwards.
ATGTGCAGCACTATGTCGTCCGGACCCGCCTCTCGTATCCGGTGGCGCTCGACATGCACGGAAACATTGCCGTGGCGTACGGCGTCAGCGGCATTCCCACAGAGGTGCTGATCTCCCCGACAGGGAAGATTCTATGGTACCACCAAGGGTTGATTGCATGGGGGCCTTTGTTGGCCGCCGTGAGCCGGCATGGAGGGCTCTAGGGGAGAACGGAAGTCGACACGGGGGAAAGTGGTGAAATGACACCGTAAGGTGTTGTGATTAATCTAACACCTTCGGGTGCTATATGCGATCAGGAGGGCTCTTTGTGAAACACACCGCGCTCCCAGATATCCGAAAAACCGTTATCATCAACGCTTCCGTGGCAAGAGTCTGGAGCGCGATCTCCACGTCGGCCGGGATTGCGGGGTGGTGGATGGACAACACGTTTCAGCCGGGGCTGGGACAAGAGTTTATCCTCCATGCCGGCCCTTATGGGGACTCCCGCTGCCAGGTGACCGAGTGGGAACCCATGACAAGACTGGGATTTGATTGGGACACGGATTGGCATCTGACGTTCGAGCTGCGCGACCTGGGCGGCAACTCAACAGAATTTACCCTAATTCATTCCGGATTTGATGCGGAAAAGTCCACCGCCTTTGGGCAAGCCCATGCGGTCGTGCGGAGAATTATGGATGGCGGGTGGGAGAAGATTGTCGGGGAGAAACTCCCGTATTATGTTGACTCCTGAGGTAGATGGACGGTCCTTGGGCCATGACGTTTTTCAGGCCATCGCGGACCCGACCCGTCGCGCCATTTTGGAACTGCTGGCGGCCGAGGAGAGGTCGATTGCAGCCATTGTGGAACGGTTTCCCGTCAGTCGAACGGCAGTCACCAAACATTTGCATGTGCTGGCGGAGGTTGGATTGCTGGAGAGCCGCAGACGAGGCAGGGAGACACGTTACCGGGCAAGACCTCTACCTTTGGTCGAAGTAGCACGGTGGGTGTCCTGGTTCGACCAATATTGGGATGAGAAGCTCAATGCGCTTATCCGATAGGCCGAGTCGGATGAGGAATAATGCGGCGGCGGCCCGAAACTCGGCGGGCGCGGCCTATGGAGCGTGGTTCGGACCTCCCGCCGCGTATTGGAAAGGACGACAACATGCCCCTACTTCAGAATGGGTCGTGGGAGATGCGGGCTGAACCTAAGAACCTGCCAGTTATTCGACTCTGCGAAAATGTTCGGACGCTGATTCCAGAGAGGGTCATGGGCTCGGCAAGGGAGGGATTTCGCCGGGACTCCGGCGATGAGGCGACACGACGCCCTTCCCTCCGCGTTTGCACGATGTGGCCCGACGGTTGGGTTAGACCCCCAGCAAGGCGAGGATGGCCACGACCAACGTGATGCCCGCGATGACGAAGGTGGCGGTCGAAGTGCGCCATCGGCTAGCCAGCTTGATCACAGCGCTAATCGCGAGAAACGACACCACACTAGCGACGGCCACCATCAAAATGGTCGTGGTTAGGCCTAACTGCGCCACCGCCGACGTCCCTCCATGACCGATGAGCAACGGAACCAAGCCGGCCCCGACCAGGGCGAGGACATCCAACATGAACGAGAAACGGATCGCCTCATGGGCTTCGAACCCATTCCAGAGCAAGGGCGTAATGGTCATGCCGCTGCGACTGATGCCTGGCAGCCCCGCCAAGCCTTGCATAGCGCCGGTGACAATGGCGGCTCCCACACCCGGGACCCGTTCGGTGTCATGTCCATCGGGGGAGGCATGGGACACTTCTTGGCTACGCGCGACCATTTTTTCCTTGTTTCGGACAATAAATCCGGTAAAGAGCAGCAGTACGCCGATCACGACCATAGCCGCAGACCCGCCGATGGAGCTAAAGGCATGGCGGACGAGGATGTAGGCAGGAATGCCTGTGACCCCGGTAGCCAAGGTGGCAATAAAGAGAAACCGCAACAAGCGGGCGTAATAATCAGAGCTGAAGGGATGGCCCAAGGCCTTGATGGTCTTGACGACCTCGACGCGGAAATAGTAAAGCGCCGCGAAAAACGACCCGAAATTGGCGATCAGACCGAGGTCATAGGCGTTTTGCACTTTAATGCCGATGACGGTGAAATAGATGGTAATCATCGTTTTGCTGCTCACCGGCAGCCACTCGACAATGCCTTGAATGAGGCCGGCGATCAAGGCGGGAATGAGATAATGATGCGACAATGCATACACTCCTTGCTGAACGGATTGGATGGGCGAATGAAGTTCCTGTCTATATAACGAGTGAGCGGGAGAGTTGCATCACGTCCTGCATATTTCGCAAAATCGGCCGAACGCCGGTATCTGCGATGGTCCTTCGTCCTCATGATTGCCCGCTCCCACGCGGAGGCCTGCCTCGCCAACGGACAGCATGTTTGCGCCATTGAGTACCCAAATTCGGCCATTCACGGGCAAAATATTGCCGTTCATCCTGTAAATCCTGAGAATATCATGCAAATTCTCTTGGAGGCGGTCACCATGAACGTGGGCGTTATCTGTGAATCTCCGGGGGAAGCGATGGTGGCGCTGACGCCGGATAGCGTCCAGCGCCTATCGGGCATGGACATCCGGGTGATGGTTGAGGCTGGGGCTGGCGTCAAGGCAGGGTGGGATGACGACCTTTACCGCAATGCAGGTGCTTCCGTTGTGGGTCGTCGCGAGGAGGTCATTCAAGAGAGCGACCTGGTGGTTTCCGTCAATGGGCCCGGGGATCTGACGCGATGGCGGACGGTTAAGCCGGGCACGGTGCTGGTCGGCATGCTGAAACCGCTGTCGACGCTGGTCGAGGAGTTCGAGGGCTTGGCGCAATTAGGGGTGACAGCCCTGAGCCTTGATTCGCTGCCACGCATCAGCCGAGCTCAGAGCATGGATGTGCTGTCATCGCTGAGCACGGTGATGGGTTATCGAGCGGCGATATTGGCAGCCGAGCGGTTGCGCAAGTTTTTTCCTCTGTTGATGACGGCAGCGGGGACGGTTACGCCCGCTCGTGTCTTGGTGCTGGGCGCGGGGGTTGCCGGACTGCAGGCCATTGCGACGGCCCACCGCCTAGGGGCCATCGTTGAAGCCTTTGATACGCGGCCCGAAGTGAAAGAGCAGGTGGAGAGCCTCGGCGCCTCGTTCTTGACGCTGGATGTGGCTAGTGAGCACACGGCGGACGGCTATGCGACCGGCCTGCAAGAGGCCGCCCACCGACGGGAAACAGAACGGCTGCGTGAACCGGTGGCACGCGCCGACGCGGTGATTACCACAGCTCAAATTCCGGGCCAGCGTGCCCCCATCTTGATCACCCGCGAGATGATCGCCGGGATGAGGCCGGGGTCAGTGATTATCGACTTGGCTGCGGAATCGGGAGGCAACACCGAGGTTACGCGCGCCGGCGAAGAGGTTGATTGCGACGGGGTCCTGGTGGTAGGGACGGAGAAACTGGCCTCCCAATTGCCTCGAGACGCCAGCCAGCTCTATTCCAGAAACCTGACCAATTTCCTGAGCTACCTGCGGGAGCTTCCCATCAGTTGGGATGCTGACCATCGGGTCGTGTTGACCGACGATGAACTGGTGACTCGCACGACGGTGGTGCACGATGGGGCTGTCATCCATCCGGGGCTGCAACGCCGACTACAAGAAAGGGGCGCACTCAATGTCACCCATCGCTGAGCTCTACATCTTTGTCATGGCGGTGCTGGCGGGGTTTCAAGTCATCGCCAAGGTGCCATCCATCCTGCATACGCCCTTGATGTCGGCGACCAATGCCATTCATGGCATCATCTTGGTGGGGGCGCTAATCCTGGCGTTGTCCATTCATAGCGGAGCTGGACTGGTGATTGCTCTTCTGGCTGTGTTTTTTGCGACCATCAACTTGGTTGGCGGATTTGTCGTTACGGACCGCATTCTCGGCATGTTTAGGTCTGAGCGAGAGGTGGGACCGAAGTCATGAATGTCCTTCAGCAGATCTTGTACATGGTGTCCGCTACGTTGTTTGTGCTAGGCGTACGGTTTTTGGGATCCCCGGCTTCGGCCCGCCGAGGCAACGCCCTCCTAATGGGAGGGATGGGCGTGGCGCTTCTGACGACGTTGGTCTTCATTCCCCATTTTTCCCATGTGGCCCTGATTGTCTTGGTGGTGGCCATTGGAAGCGCCATTGGCGTGGTGTCTGCGCGGCGTGTGCAAATGACCGCCATGCCGCAAATGGTGGCGCTATTCAATGGTTTGGGCGGCGGTGCGGCCGCACTCGTGGCGGCCGGCGGCACCGCTCCCTCCGGGTTGGCCGATTGGCTGGCGCGGTTGACCATGATTCTCGGCTCGGTGAGCTTTGGTGGCAGTTTGATTGCCTTTTTGAAGTTGCAGGAGTGGCTCAACGTACGGCCTCGGTACTTCCTTGGACTCAGAGTGGCGGGACTGGTGATGCTGGCCATGGCAGTCATTGATGGGCTGGCCGGTCATGCGTCGGGTTCGCCCGCGCTCTCCGTGTTGCTGATGCTCATGGCCGCCGTGACGGGCGCGCTCTTGACACTGCCCATTGGCGGCGCCGATATGCCTGTGGTCATTTCTCTGCTCAATGGGCTTACAGGCCTTTCCGCCGCCGCCACCGGATTTGTCTTGGACAATCCCTTGCTCATTATTGCCGGGACGTTGGTGGGCGCGTCCGGAACAATTTTGACCCAGCAGATGAGTCGCGCGATGCACCGCTCTCTGGGAAACGTCATATGGGGCCAAAAAGTTGTCGAGTCGGAAGGCGGTGGCTCGGGAGGGCCGGTGCAGCCGATCACGCCGGAAGATGTGGCCATGCTGCTGCGGTATGCTCGCAAAGTCGTTATCGTGCCCGGCTACGGGTTGGCCGTTGCGCGAGCGCAGATGGAGGTCAAGCAAGTGACCGACTTGCTGCACGGCTTTGGGGTGGATGTGCTGTTTGGCATCCATCCCGTGGCGGGGCGCATGCCCGGCCATATGAATGTTCTCTTGGCGGAGGCCAATATTGATTATGACCAGCTTTGGGAGATGGAGCGCATCAACCCGCGATTCCGGGAGACAGATGTGGTGCTGGTCATCGGAGCGAACGACGTGACCAATCCCGCGGCCCGCACGCAGGTCGGCAGCCCGCTCTACGGCATGCCGATCTTGAATGTGGACCATGCCGGACACGTCATTGTGCTGAAGCGCTCGATGGGCCGGGGATTTGCCGGCGTCGACAATCCGCTGTACGGCGATCCTAAAACACGCATGTTGTTTGGGGATGCCAAGCACTCCCTAGGAGCGCTGGTTCGCGAGCTGGAAGGGACCGCCTAAGCTCTGTCCCATACCCCTGATGTGATGGCTGCCACGGGCCCCAATGGCTCTTGTGGCAGCTATTTTGCATCTTAGGCCTGTTGCCGGATGCGGGCGTCGTGCCGAAGTTGGTCCAGCAAATGCAGGGCGCGGGCGCTGGGATGTGTGCCAGGCAGCACGGCTTCGAGCGTTCGGGTCAAATCCAGCCCAGTAATGGTCACGGGTGCCACGCCCGACACGGTGATTTCCTCCGCATCAAAAATGGCCCGCGAAACTACGCTGACTCCCACGTTGTGGGCGACCATGGCCAGGATTGAGCGCAGGGAGGATAATTGCATCATGACATGGAGCTCAGACACCGAGAACCCTGCATGTTCCAGAGCCCTTTCAAAGACGCGCCGCGTGCCGGATCCCTCCTCGCGGAGAATCCAGTCGAGACCGATCAACTCCGGAATGCCGACCGTACCCCGTTCCGCCAAGGGATGCTGGTGAGATACGATCAATGTGAGTTGGTCAGTCCAGAGCCTTTCGTGGCGGAGTCGGCCGCGAAGAGGTGCGCCTTCAATGATGCCCACATCCACAGTACCGTCAGTAACCATGTCCAAGACAGTTTGGCTGTTGGTCATCACTAAATGGATGAGTGTCTCCGGCCATTGCGCGCGAAATTTTCCCAGCGGCCTCGGCAGGAACAATTCAGCAGTGGTATGGGATGCCGCGATGCGGACGCGGGACGCTCCCTCCTGTTCGGCCCGAACGTCGCGGGCGGTTTTGTTCCATAGTGCCTCCATTTGCTCGGCGGCCGAAAACAGGGTTCTTCCACTGGCGGTGAGCTTCATGCCGCGGCTGCCGCGCACGAACAGCGTGGCGCCCAAGTCGCGCTCCAATGCCGCAATTTGCGACGAGACGGAGGAGGGAGACAAGTTGAGGCGCTTGCTGGCCTGGGTGAGCTGACCGAGGCGCGCCACCGCAAGGAAGACGAACAATCGAGGGTCCAACCCATATCCTCCTGTGTTCGGAATTCACGGTCGACCGTTAGGATTAACCAAACGCACTCCGTGTATTTTCCCCTTATCATACTCCTATCGTTCGTACGACTGGACAAATTACGAGGGGATGTGACGGAATGCGGCTTATCAAGGGGTTCACGCCAAACTGGTTTACTGCCGGAATGGGTACGGGAATTGTGGCGTTGGACGCCTATTTGCTGCCTGCTGGACCTGGGTGGCTTCGGACGGTGGGTACCGGCCTCTGGTTTCTCAATATGGCGCTGGTCGCCGGTTTGTTGGTACTGATGGGCCTTAGAGCGGTGGTGGACCCGCAGGGTGTCAAGAAAATTTTCACGCATCCGATGCAGTCCATGTTCTTTGGCGCCATTCCCATGGCGTTTACCACTGTGGTGAACGGGTTCTTCGACATGGGGCCGCACTACTTTGGCGCATCGGCCTATCACGTCGGTGCCGTGTTGTGGGTTATCAACACCATCATCGCGCTGGGCTCAGTAATCATCATTCCCTTTTTGATGTTCATTAGTCATGATCATGATTTGTCGGGCATGACGGCCGTGTGGCTGATGCCCATTGTACCGGCGGAGGTTGTGGCCGCATCGAGCGGATTGATGTTGCCTCACCTGTCAAACTTGGCGCTTCAGCAGGATGTGTTCGTTGGCACAATGGTTTTGTGGGCGTTTAGCGTCCCGATGGCCTTTTTGCTGCTCGGCACGTTGTTCTTGCGATTGGCGCTGCACAAATTGCCACCGCGTGAACTCGCCATCTCCACGTGGATTACCCTAGGAACGCTGGGCACCGGCATCATGGGACTGATGATGGTCGCTAAGGACAGCGCCATCGTATATCCGCACATCGCGGCCAGCATTGCTGGCGCCGCCACGCTGGCGTCCCTTGTGCTCTGGGGTTTGGGTCTCTGGTGGATGGTGCACAGCTTTTTGATTAGCGGATATTACCTGTTGAAGCGGTCCTTGCCGTTCAATCTGGGATGGTGGGGACTCACCTTCCCCTTGGGGGTCTTTACGGGGGGCACGGACCTTCTCTACCATGCCATGGGAACGGCGATTTTCCGATGGGCAGCGATGGGATTCTTCGTCCTCTTGGCGGCCTTCTGGATTATGGTGGCCCTGTTCACCATCCGGCACTTGGCGGAGCTGGGCCAGCCGCTACTGCGCCCTTCGATCGATGCGGATACGGAAGATGCGGGCGATGAAGAAGAAGTAGGATAGCAATCTGGCTCGGGGAGGGCTGCTCCGTAGTGGGCAGCCTTTTTCCTATTTTGACGGGGCGTCGACGGCTCGGCGCATTTCGGAGACGAGGCGTGTCGCCAGGGGATGATTTAATCCGGGTCGGTGGATGACATAGAAATTGCGATGAATCTGGAGCCCGTCAATGGCGACGCAGGCAAACAGGCCATTTTCATGCGGCGAAATGGTCAGGGGGGACAGGACGCTGTAGAAATGACCGCCAGCAATCATGGCCTTGATGGCCTGGGTTGTGCCCAATACGTATTGGATCTTGAGATCGTTGAGACGCAATCCGGCGTGATGTAGGGCATCAGCGAATGCCATCCGTGTTCCAGAACCGGGTTCGCGAATGATGGCGGGCGCTCCCCGCAGTTCTTCCAAGGTGATGGAGGAGCGGGATGCCCAAGGGTGGGTGGCGGAGACTACCACCTGCAGCTCCTCGTGGAGGAATACTCGGCTGATGAGTTCAGGATGCTCGATAGGGGCCTCGATGAGCCCCAGTTCCACATCTTGACCCAAGATGCGATCCGCAATCTCCTGGGAGTTGGCCATGTACACGGTTATCCCGGCGTGCTTGGTCGTCGAGTCGATACGGCTCAGGGCCAATGGCAAAAGGTATTCCGCTACCGTTAGGCTGGCGCCAACGGAGAGTTCTTGCGGCCGATTGTGCAGCCGTTCTTCAACGGCATTGCGCGAGGCGTCCAACAAGAGCAGAAGGTCGGTCACATAGCGATACACCAGTTCGCCCACATCGGTCAAGACCATCCCTTGCGATGTGCGCACGAAGAGCGACGTATTATACTCCGCCTCAATGTGCTGGATATGCTGGCTGACGGCAGACTGTGAAAGGTTTAGATGGCGGGCTGCCTGGGAGACGCTTTTGTACTCAGCTACCGCTTTGAAGGTTTGGCATGTTTGTTCGTTCATGAGCCCTCCGATATTCCTCGATGCCCTCATCACGAATCCCGTACGCTGTTGCCACAGGGCCTCTCTACAATATATTACATGATATTAATTTCGGTCGATATGAATTGGGGGGCACTCAGTGGCGAAATTGCAGGAGATCCAGGTGCAAGAGAATTCGGATGGCGAACTGCGCCGAGTCCACACCACTTGCTACATGTGCGCGTGCCGCTGTGGGATTGAGGTGACACTGGAAGGCGACCGCATCCGGTTTCTTTCCGGCATTCCAGAAAATCCGGTCAACAAGGGGGTCTGGTGCGCCAAGGGTGGAGCCGGCATCATGACGGAGTACAGTCCGGCTCGTTTAACCCAACCATTGATGCGCGAACCGGGCGCTCCTCGAGGCGAAGGCCGACTGGTGCCGGTGGACTGGGAAACCGCTCTCAGCCAGGTGAGCGGGTGGTTGAAGGAGATTCGGCAAACGGATCCGAGGCGATTGGCATACTTCACGGGCCGCGATCAAATGCAAGCCTTCAATGGGTTTTGGGCGCGGCAGTTTGGCACCCCCAACTGGGCCGCGCACGGCGGTTTCTGTTCGGTCAACATGGCGGCCGGCGGCATGTATTCGATCGGGGGCAGCTTCTGGGAGTTTGGTTGGCCGGATTTGGAGCAGGCTCGGTGGTTTATGATGTTCGGGGTGGCGGAGGATCACCCGTCCAATCCCTTGAAGCTCGCCATTTCGGCGCTCAAGGAGCGGGGCGGACGGTTCATTGTTGTGAACCCGGTACGCAGTGGCTATGGCGCCCTGGCTGACGAGTGGGTTCCGATTCGTCCCGGAACCGACGGAGCGTTGATCATGGCGTTCATGCATGTGTTGATGCGTGAAAACCTGATCGACGAGGATTACCTGCGTCACTGGACCAATGCGCCCGCACTGGTGATTCGTGCACCGGGCACCGACAAGCACGGCCTCTTTCTGCGCGCTGACAATGGCGACATGATGGTGGCGCTGAATGATGGGCGGCTCGTTCCATTTATGGAAGCCCAAGGACAGGGCGTGCTGGAGGGCACCTTCAGCCACGAGGGGCTGGAGGTCGAACCATCGTTTCAAGTGCTGCGCCGTGAGGTCAGCCATGCTACCCCGGCGTGGGCTTCCGCCATCACGGGAATCGACAAGCGCACGATCGTCCGACTGGCGTTGGAGATGGGGGAGGTTGCGCAGCGGAGCCCTTTGATTTTGCCAGTGCCTTGGACGGATGCCTATGGGGTGCGCCATGAGACGACGCTGGGACGCCCGGTGGCCTTTCACGCCATGCGGGGCTTGGCCGCGCACACCAATGGTTTTCAAACCATCCGCGGCTTGTTTGATCTGATGATGGTTTTGGGCACGGTGGACGTACCGGGTGGGTTTTTGTACAAAAGCCCCTATCCCAAGCCTGTCCCACCGCCGGTCAAGCCGGCCCCCAATCCTGCCGACTACCGGCCCAACACGGCGGCCAAGGCACCGCTTTTGGGGTACCCGACCTCGCCGGACGACATGCTCGTAGACGGAGACACGCCCATTCGCATCGATGAATCGTATTCCTGGAAGTACCCCTTGGCCGCTCACGGCACCATTCAAAATGTGATTGCCAATGCGGCGCTCGAAGAACCGTATGCCATCGATACCTTGATGATCTACATGGCCAACATTGCGTGGAACTCGACGTGGAACACGCTGACCACGCGGGAGTTGCTCACCGCGCGCGACGAAGAGACCGGGGAGTACAAGATTCCACATGTGGTGGTCTTCGATACCTTTGACTCGGAAACGGTGGCCTATGCCGACATCGTGTTTCCCGACACGACATATCTCGAGCGATGGGATGCGACGTCGCTGCAGGACCGGCCCATCTCTGAACCCGATGGCCCGGCGGATTCGATCCGGCAGCCGGCGGTAAGCCGTCTTGGCGATACCAGGCCCACGGCCGATGTGTTGATTGAACTGGCGAATCGGCTGGAACTGCCGGGTTTTGTGGAAAACGGGGTGGCCAAGTACACGAGCTATGCCGACTTCATTCAATTCTGGGAGACGGAGCCGGGATCCGGAGTCGGCCTCTTGGCGGGCTATCGCGGCAAGAATGGCGACCAGATGCTGGTGGGCGAGCCCAATCCCCGGCAGTTGGAGGCTTATGCGGCGCATAAGGCGTTTTGGCAGTACCGATTGCCTGATGACCAACGCTACTACCGCATGGCCAATCAAAGCTATTTGGATTGGGCGCACCAAGTCAAGTTTATCTCCAGTGCGACTCCCATCGTGTTGAACCTGTACTCAGAGCCATTGCAGACGTTTCGTCTCGCCGGAGAGGGCCTGTGGCCCGGCAAAAAGCCCACTGATCCGGTTTTGAAGGAACGGCTGATGCGGTACTTCTCGCCCGTGCCGATTTGGTATCCTCCGCTCGAGGAT
>JAKADO010000058.1 GCA_021820485.1 Bacillota bacterium | reverse complement strand
CCATTGTCCTTGGGCTTCTCTATCGTTGTCGCATCAGCCATATTAGTCAGTTTCGACGCCGTCATCTACAACATCAACCAGATCAGCGCGCGTCAGACTCTGACACCAAAACATCTATTAGGCCGAATGACGGCCAGCATCCGATTCATGATTTGGGGCATCCTCCCCATCGGGTCGTTGATTGGCGGACTGTTGGGCTCGCGGTTGGGCCTCCGAACGACTCTCATCATTGCCGCCGCTGGGGGCATGCTGCCTCTCCTCGCCGCCTGGATCTTGCCCATTCGCACTTTACGATCCGTGGACGCCCCCTGAAGCGGCTCGTGATCGAGAAAATTCACCCGAGCATGCATAAAACGGCGCATATGGCAAACCCTACCGTCAGGAGGGGTTGTCCGTGGAAAACGCCAACTGTTCTTGTGGGAATCCTTCGGTGGGAGAGTGCTATGATTGCCACGGCGCACTTTGCACCGATCATTTGTGCACCGGTTGCGGCCGTTGCGAAAATGACTGTGTCTGCCACCTGCGGTGGTGGATTCCCGAATTTTTTTAGTTCAGCACCGGCCATCGTACGGTGACCTTTGTCCCATGAGGGACCACCCGACCCACCACAATGGTCCCGCCCAATTCCTGGGCGATGCGGGTCACGATCTGGTTCCCGAGGCCATGGCCTTCACCCTTGCTTGAGCGGCGGCCCGCATAGCGCGACCCCTCCCCCGGTAAGCCCAATCCGGTATCCTTGACCGTGAGGTGGCGAAATCGCGGGGTTCGCAGCCATTCAATCATGATGGATCCCCCGCTGTCTCCCATTGCCTCCAACGCGTTATCCAGCAAATTGTAGATGAGGCGGTCGAATTGCCGCGGGTCCAATGGCCAATCGCGGGCTGTGCTTTCTTGCCACCGGCCAATATCGATGGTTGCCTGCCGCTGTTGACATCGCAACAGAAACATCTGTCGCAACTGGTGAACACGGCCCAGCAACTCCAGGGGGACGTCCGCCCCAGCGTCTTTCGGCCGCAATGCGCTGTTCGCCACGTCAATGGCATATGCAATCGCCTGACGAGCCGATTCTAAAACGGTCAAATCCTGGGTAAGTTCTGCCCACTCCAGGTACCCCAGAGCGGCGGCCAAGGGATTTTTCACGTCGTGCAGGATTTGCGGCAAATCATCGGTATCACGCGACACCATCGAATTCACCGGAGCACTCCTCTCATCTAACCTGCTATAGGATATTCGTGGCTCCCGGAAAAATTTGAGAGGCAAAAAGCTCTCGACGAGAGTTTTTTGCCTCTTTTGGTAAAAAAATGTCGATCCGACAAACTAGGACCGTGCAATCCGCTGGGTGATGTCGATGAGCCGCTCGGTCTGGTGCCGAACCGCGGCCAGCACCTCTTTGGTAACGGGTTCTCCGGTTGCGGTGGCGCTGGCTCCATACGGATTTCCGCCCGCCGCAAAGATTTTTTGATCGGTGTACCCAGGCGCTACCACAATCGCGCCCCAGTGGTACATCATGGTGTACAGGGACAAAATGGTCGCCTCTTGCCCTCCGTGGGGGTTTCCTGCCGAACTCATGGCGGTTACGGTCTTGTTGGTCAGCTTGCCTTGACCCCACAAAGGACCGGCCGTGTCGAGAAACTGCTTCATTTGCGCGGCCATGTTGCCGAAGCGGGTCGGCACGCTGAAGACAATCCCGTCGGCCCAGTCCAGATCATCCAACGTGGCTTCCTGCACATGCTGGGTTGCGTCAACATGCTCTTTCCATTGCGGGTTGCTGGCGATGGCGTCTGCCGGAGCAAGTTCCTTGACACGGCGCACCCGGACCTCTGCGCCTGCGTCCTTCGCCGCTTTTTCGGCCTCCAAAGCCATCTGGTAATTTGTCCCGGTTGAGCTGTAGTAAATCACTGCGATTTTTACGTTTGCCACGGTGATGTTCCCCTTTCGTCATCTGGAGCACCTTAACCCCATACGCGGTATGTTCCCGTCCTATGAAACGCCACCATCCACCGATGTTCCGCAACAGTGCGTTTCCGGCGATTCCCGGCTAGCGTTCCCCGGAGCGGCTCCAACGATAGCTAATATTTTGTTAGAAGCTACTCTATCGTAAATATCGAAATCCGCTTCATTTGTCAAGAGGTCCGAGGTATAATAATGTGATGAGGACTGGTTTCAACGTTTTGGAGGGGAGGGTAATCGCATGAAGGAGTTTGATTTGTGTCCCCGCTTTGAGGCGGCCGTCGGGCTCATTGGAAAACGATGGACCGGGCTGATTATTGAGGTGTTGCTGCAAAAGCCTCAGCGATTCTCTGAAATTGCCCAAGCCATTTCCCAAGTGAGTGACCGCATGCTGGCGGAGCGCCTCAAGGAGCTGGAGGCCGAAGGCATCGTGGACCGACGTGTGTACCCTGATACGCCAGTGCGTGTGGAGTATGCCTTGACCGCCAAGGGGCGGGATTTGGCACCGGTCATGCAGGCCTTGCACGATTGGGCCAACGCCTGGATTCTATCCCCCACGCGATAAGACATAAAAGCCAGAACGGAGCCGTTGCCGTTCCTGCAGTTGTTCGTGTACCCTTACCATATGGCCTCGCATACAATGGAGGACGTCATATTTGGGTAAAGGAGCGAACGCTCGGATGAAGCTTGCCGCACGCATGGAAAAACTCCCGCCTTATTTGTTTCTTGAACTCGACCGCATTATCGAACAGCAACGCGCCTCCGGACACGACATTATCAATCTAGGGATTGGAGATCCGGATCAGCCCACTCCGTCCCATATTGTGGAAGCCCTTAAAAATGCCGCAAGTCAGGCTCAAAATCATCGCTATCCCAATTACCTCGGCGGCGTCAATTTTCGCCGCACCATTGCTGAATGGTATGAGGCCCGCTTTCAGGTGAGCCTTGATCCGCTTAAGGAAACGGTGGGACTCATCGGCTCGAAGGAGGGCATTGCCCACCTCACCTGGGCGATGGCAGGGCCGGGGGATGTCGTCATTGTGCCGAGCCCCAGCTATCCGGTGTATTTCACGCAAGCTCTTCTAGCCGGTGCTGAAGTATATTCCTTGCCTCTTGTGGCCGAAAACCGCTTCCTGCCGGACTACAAGGCGATTCCTGAGGACGTTCTCAAGCGCGCGAAAATGCTATGGGTCAATTACCCCAACAATCCAACTGGCGCGACCGCCACGCTGGAGCATTTTGCCGAAGCCGTGGAACTCTGCCGCCAATATGACATTCTTCTGTGCAGCGATTTAGCCTACGCCGAAATCGGCTACGACGGATATCGCGCCCCGAGCGCCCTCCAAGTTCCGGGAGCCAAAGACGTGGCCATCGAATTTTATTCCTTGTCGAAACCCTTCAACATGACTGGTTGGCGCATCGCCGCCGCTGTCGGCAATCCTACCGCGGTGGGCGCGCTGGGCACCCTGAAGAGCAACTTGGATTCCGGCGTCTTCACCGCCGTCCAGGACGCGGCCATCGTGGCCTTGAAGACTGATCCCGTTCCCTTTTTCCAATCGCAAAGCCGGATCTACCAAGAGAGGCGCGACATTGTCCTTAAGGCCCTGAATAAGATGGGGCTTGGCATTCCGGCGCCACTATCGACCTTTTACATGTGGTTCCCCACGCCAACCGGCATGACATCCAGTGAAGCCAGCCGGTTCTTCGTGGAAGAAGCCAAGGTTGTTGTGGCTCCAGGCGCGTCCTATGGAGACGCCGGCGAAGGCTGGCTCCGCATTTCGCTCACCTGTCCCACCGACCGCCTGAAGGAAGCCATGGAACGGATGAAAGGCGCGGTTCAGCGGTTATCCTAGCCTTAATCCTCCTGTTAGAGGTGATGCGGGTTGGCGGCCTCCGGTCCTATCGCATTATTTGACTCCGGCGAGGGCGGGCTAACCGTCCTCCGCCAACTCGCGGTGAACTTTCCTGGCGAGCAGTTTCTTTATGCGGCTGATTCGGCGCATTTTCCGTATGGCGAAAAGACGCTGGATCAAGTGCGCGCCTGGTTTCTCAGGTTTTTGGACTTTTTCGAGCGGCAACACGCGCGCGCCGTCGTCATCGCCTGCAACACCGCAACCGCCGCGGCACTCGACGAAGCTCAGCGGCTGGCCTCCGTGCCCGTCCTTGGCGTGGTCACCCCCGCCGCTGAGCGTGCAGCCGCTGTCACCCGCAATGGACGCATCGCCGTACTCTCCACCGAGGCCACCTATCGATCCGGTCTTTATCCCGCACAACTCAGGACCATCAACCCCGATCTAGCGATCGTTGCCAAACCCTGTCCGATTCTGGTTGTGATGGCCGAAAATGGCCAGGTGGCTGGCAAAGATGTCGAGGATGAAGTGCGTCAATGCGTGCTGCCCATTCTGGATACCGGAGTGGACACGGTCATCTTAGGATGCACCCATTTCCCACATATGCGGCAGGTCTTTAATCGTGTGGTCGCATCGCGAGCCCGGATTGTCGACCCCGGAGAGGAAATTGCGCGGCGTCTTAGCCATGTGGCTTCCCCAGCCACGAAGGCAACACCCCAAGTCGAAGCTTGGACAACCGGGGACCCCGACCGCTTCAGTGAAATTGCCCATCGGCTCTGCCCCGATCTTCCAATATCGACCCGAGCCTTGCGCTGGAAGCAAGGCTCCCTGGAAATGCTGCGGCAATCATCTCTTGACACCACACCCGATTAACGCGGATAATTCCTATTAACACGATATGAATTAGGGGAGATAGGGTGCATGCCAAGCATGACGTTTGAAGTCACCACGCGTGGAGAAGGCGCTACCGGACGACACCGCACGTCCAGCGCCGAGTTTTGGTCCGTTGAGCAGCGCATGGGCGGTTCGCCCGAGAAGCCCAATCCATTGGAGTTGCTGTTGGGTTCCCTCACCGGCTGCATGAATGTCGTGCTGCAAATGGTTGCCCACGAAAAAGGTTGGGCCGGCGTTTCGGCGCGGTTTCGCGCCCACGGGGAGCTTGATCCGCGGGGATTGATGGGCGATCCCGCCATACCGCCCTATTTCCATACCGTCACATTGGATGTTGCGGTCTCGGGGGTACCGGAGACCGAGTTGAGCGACGTGTGCCAGGCGGTTGGTCAGCGGTGCCCAGTGCACCGACTGTTCGAAGAAGCTGGAGTGCACGTCGTTGAAAATTGGCAGACTGTCGTCGAGGAGGTTCACTAATGCGCTACGAATCACTTTTGGATGCCATTGGCGGTACGCCCTTGATCCGCTTGCAGCATCTTTCGCAGGAGACAGGTTGGGATGTCTATGGCAAGTGGGAAGCCAAGAACCCGGGAGGAAGTGTCAAGGACCGCATCGCCTGGGCCATGATTCGCACTGCCGAAGAAAATGGCACCTTGCCCCCGAGCGGGACCATTATCGAGCCTACCTCTGGGAACACGGGAATTGGGTTGGCTTGGGTGGCGGCGACCCGCGGCTACCGCGCCATCATTACCATGCCGGAATCCGCCAGCATCGAGCGGCGCGCCATGATGCGCGGCTTCGGCGCTGAGCTGGTACTCACCCCTGCGCCGGAAGGCATGAGCGGCGCTATTCGCAAGGCCCAAGAACTGCGCGAATCCATTCCGGGGGCTATCATTCTCCAGCAATTCGAAAATCCCGCCAACGCCGAAATCCACTATCAAACCACTGGCCCCGAAATCTGGGAGGACACCGAAGGCCAGGTTACCGCTTTCGTAGCCGGAATCGGCACGGGAGGAACCATCACTGGCGCTAGCCGTTTTCTTAAAGAAAAAAACCCCAACCTGCACGTGGTGGCGGTTGAGCCGGAGGAATCTCCTGTCCTCTCGGGCGGCAAGGCGTCACCGCACCGGATTCAGGGTCTGGGCGCTGGATTTGTGCCGGCTATCCTTGACCGGAACGTCTACGACACCCTGGCACAAGTCAATGCGCAGGACGCTGTCGAAACGGCCAAACGGTTGATGCGGGAGGAAGGCTTTGCGATCGGCATCTCCAGCGGGGCAGCCGTGGCTGCCGCTCGGAAAACATTGCCCGCCATTGGACACTCTGGACTAGCTGTCGTTGTGCTGCCGGACTATGCCGAGCGCTACCTCTCGACCGCGCTCTTTGAAGATGCCCGACAATGAACGGGCTAAAAACCTCACTGAAAGTCGGGCTCCAGATGCTGGCGTTCTTGGCTCGTGCGGGCAGTCATCCGGCCTCGGTACGTGAAATGGCGGCCCAGATGGACCAATCGGAAAAGTATCTGGAGCAGCTCCTCCTGCCGCTTCGACGAGCACGTTTGGTGACCAGCGTACGCGGGCCCCACGGTGGGTATTTGCTGGCGCGTCCGGCTGCTTACATCACCTTGTTGGAAGTGGTGCAGCTCCTGCAAGGACCGGTGACCTTCTGCGACTGCCCGTCGCGGCAATGCCGCGAGTGCCTGAACCCGTCGTTATGGCAATCGCTCGAATCCTGCGTAGAAACCAGCATGGCCAGCGTCACCCTCGCTGACGCCATGGGCGGCCGCGCACCAGAGCTCCCCCGTCGGCTTGCGCTCGGCTCAGGCTGGGTTCAGGACGGTCTCGGCATCTGACACGGAACGCTCCACCACGGGGCGTTCCCTTGCACTACGGAGCTATTCCGGAGAGCAGCGGTGCCACCGCCAAGTGGCGCTCGCGAATAACGGCCAACAACTGCAGCAACTCGGAATAGAGCCCAGGGTCCCAATGCATGAGGATAATTTCGCCCGCCGCCAACGGTCGGCCGTTCCATGTAGCGAGACCCTTGGGAGACATCACCGCACTCCACATCACCAGCGACTCCAATCCCGCCTGCTTGGCTGCAGCAATCACTTGGGCGTCTATGGCGCCATATGGAGGGCGCCCAACAATCGGGCGCCCATGAAACCAGTCTTGGTACGCCAACAAGGCGTCATGCCACTGATAATAGGCGGTGCTGTAGGAAACCTGGCCCAAATCGGGGTGCGAGACCGTATGATCCTCGATCACACCGCCTGCCGCTAAAAAACTGCGCCAATAGGCCATGTGTTCCGCGACCGCGTCTCGTATGAGAAAGGCTGTAATGGGTAGATGCTCTCTATGCATGAGCGCAAGCACGCGGTTGCTGGGGAACCAGCCGTCGTCAATCGTAATGTACACAGAACCGCCGGTCGACCGTCCAAACCAGATGACACGAAAGGGCCACTGTGCAGGTTTCGACGAGTGGGGCGGGCTCTTGACCGTCTGTATGGCCAGCGCGGGCGACTGGTGGATCGTCTGGGGATGTGGATAATGGAACCGCTGTTTTAAAGCCACATGCTCAGCGAGCATCCTCCTGCTCTTGAGGCAGTCGAAAGGATAACACCGCAGGCGTTGCCAAGAAGAGCAGCGCCGTCATGCCAAGGCTCCTGGCTTTTCGGAATGCCTGATTCAATTGCTGCCCCCCGAGAGCGTACTTTCGATAGACTCTCTAAGGTATGCGGATGATTGGGATTCTGAACAAAAATACCGCTTCCTAGCATTCGAGAGTGCGCCATCATGGTATAAATAAAGGCTGGCCCTAGCGACTTCCCCAAAGCCGAGGGCTATGCCAAGCGTCGAATGCGTACAGAAGTGGCCGAATCCCAAACAGCGAGCCATAGGTCCAGTTGAAGACGGCGCGCAGCGCCTCGCCCCACCCTAATAATTCCCATACACCGGCATTTCGATGACGTACGATAGGCATTGCAGCGATTCATTCATCGAGCTATCGCGTCTTTGTGCCCAGCTAGAGAGACCGCGCAATAACACTCGGGAACTGGCCCGTGCTTCATGGCCCCACTAATCGGTCTTCCATACCAGTGGACGCCCTGCCAGGAGATTCATTATCCAGCGGTACTGCCGGATAACGTTGCCTCTGCAGCGACTTCCGGAAAATATAAGTGAAAAGTGGTGCCCTTGCCCATGGTGGAATCTACGCGTATGCTCCCGCGGTTTTGTGTCATTAACGCACGCGCCATCGCTAACCCAAGTCCTTGTCCTGATGGTTTCGTTGTGAAATATGGTTCGAAGATACGACCTACGTAACGAGGGTCAATGCCCTGGCCTTCGTCCTGAAACGCAATATGGATGATCGCACCATCAGAGCGGACGAAACGGTCAAAGGTGATGCGAAGCGTTCCCCCGTGTGGCATCGCCTGGACCGCATTTACGGTGAGGTTTAAAACCACCTCATAGAGTTGATCGGGATCAACAGTCGCCAGCCATGGGTCTGGTCCAATACACCACTGACTTCGAATGGCAGTTCCATATAGTCCGGCATTGACGGCTTCTTGAAACACATGGGTCAAAGAGGTAGGAGAGGTTTCTGCAGAAGGACGCCCTAATGACCGCGAGAATGCCGACCCTCGCTCAAGAATGTGCATGGCACTATGGATTTGCTGCTTTGTCTCTGGGTCAACAATTTGCTGCATATCCACCAGATCCAAGTAACCATACGCGACCTGAATTAGATTATTGAAGTCGTGCATAAGGCCCCTGATCAAAAATTCTTGACCGTCTAGACTTTGCTGCTCCTGCACCGCTTGTGAGCCCTCGGTGTGAAAGCATTCCACCGCAGCCACAACACGTCCATGCCAGCCATGAACCGGATATACAGAGGCGTCGCATGTTACTTGAGACCCATCGCCGCGCACAATTACCCGGTTTTGTTTGAGTACAGGTTTTCCAGTGTGTGCCACTTTCTCCAATAGCGTATGAGACCCCATAGATCCGTTAGGATTCCGCAAGTGTTGAGTGAACCACGTCCAATCGTGTCGGTGCATTTGACATTGCAGTTCTTGGCGGGTTGTCTCAAACAGTGCTTGTGCCGGCGGATTCATCCAAACAAGGTTACCCGTATGCGACACCACAACCATCGCGTCTTGCCACCCACTCCGTATTATGTCTAGCAAGGATCGTGCTATTCGATATTTCCAAATCATCCCCAAACTCTGGCCTTCATGCGCCTTAATTCGCCTCAAAAGCATTGATTTCCCTCCTGTTAACTATTAATCCTTTTTTCAAAAATTAGTACATTCAACTTATATACCCCTATTGGTCAATAAAAATCGCCCATTAGACCCTTTCGGGTCTGCCACAAGTCCCTTTTTCGCGGGGCAAATGGACGTTATCTTACGGCCCAAGAGTCCTCGATCGACATTTGACGGATTAAATGGCGAAGCCGGACGGTTTGATTGGAAATTTTTGGGTTGACATATTTATATTGACCTCCAATAATCTTAACCAAGCAATCGCTTGTTTATGGGGGGATGAAATTGAGATATCCCATGCGTGCCGCAGTGGTGAGCGATTATGGCGAGCCCGTACGAATCGTTTCGCTAGAGATAGACGACCCTGGCCCCAATGAAGTCTTGGTCGAAATGCGGGCCTCTGGTGTTTGTCATTCAGATTGGCATGCAGTCAGCGGGCGACTCCCACTCCCAGTCCCCATGGTACTCGGGCACGAAGGAGCAGGTGTAGTTCGCAAGGTGGGATCAAGAGTGCGCCAAATCCAACCGGGCGATTGTGTCGTCCTCTCGTGGATTCCGTCCTGCGGCAGTTGTTGGTGGTGCACCGATGGCCATCCTGAACTTTGTGAGCGCGCGAACGACGCCGCAGTCAATGGCACCTTGGCATCGGGCGACAAGCGGGTTCGTTGGGATGGGACACCCATCTCCGTCTTTTCGGCTACTGGTACGTTGGCGGATTTCGCCGTCGTTTCAGAACGCAGTGTCGTCACCATTCCCAGCGATATGCCGTTCGAAGAAGCCTCTCTGCTTGGTTGTGCGGTGCAAACCGGCGTGGGAGCCGCGTTACGCTCTCCCATACGGCCCGGCGACACCATACTGGTGGTTGGGGCCGGAGGCGTTGGTCTCAATATCGTTCAAGGGGCGCGTATCCGCGGTGCTGCAAAAATTATAGCAGTCGATCTCTCGGCAACCAACCGAGAATTGGCCCTTAGTCTCGGCGCTACGCTGACAATTAATCCCGCGAAGGACGATCCGTTGCTTGCCATCTTGGATTACACACATGATCGTGGAGTTGACGTTGCGTTTGAGGCGGTTGGCCAAGTCGAATTAGTGGCTTTGGCCTTCAATGCGGCCCGGAGAGGGGGAACTGCCGTGGCTATAGGAGTACCCGCTCCGAACGAAAATCTTAGTATCAATGCTTTCGCTTTTCCCTCTCAAGAAAAAACTCTGACTGGGTCATGGTATGGCGGCAGTTTTGCCCCGCGTGATATTCCTCGTCTCGTTGAGTTATGGAAATCCGGTCATCTTCGCTTAGCACCCTTGATTAAACGCAGATACCGTCTTGATGATACACCGAAAGCGTTTGAAGATTTGATTTCCGGACGTGGTGGCCGCAGCGTCATTGCGTGGTAAGGCCCAGAATAGCTGTGGAGGCGTGCAGATGGCGATATTTGAAAGTCCCGAATCGCTACACGCAGTCCTCGGAACCTTTTTCGAGCGTCTGCGACAAGTGGACCAAGCATATCTGGTTTATCAAATAGGTGGTACCCTGGAGTTTATCTTTAACAAGCCATCCACCCGTATCCGCTGGATTCCCCAACCACCCGATAGTGCACTGCCGTTTCGGATTGCCTATGGCGAGCCAACGGAACCGGTTCTGCTCACCTTTGAGCAAGACGGAGACACAGCACATCGGTTCTGGCTTGGGCGAGTCAATCTGCAACAAGCGCTGGCTCGCCAACAGGTCATCGCGCGCGGCCCATTGTCGCGCGCCATGAAATTAATCCCGCACCTCGACACCATCTATCCTTTGTATCAGGAGCATCTGGTGGCGATTGGGCGAAGCGATTTACTGGAGGTACGCCGATGACGACAGCAGCGTACCCCTGGATTGACGGAGACTTCATTTCTGGACATGGCCCCACGCTTGACGTGGTATCGCCATCCACCGAGGAGCTTATCGCCACGGTAACCACCCCGAATGCCGCCGAATTCGACCAAGCGGTTCGCAGTGCATGGGAAGCGCATCGTGACGGGCGCTGGAGAAGACTCCCCGCCCTAGAGCGCCAACGCGTGCTCATGGCTGTCGGAGAACTGTTGAGACAAGCCGATGAGACACTGTCCCAGACCATCGCCTCCGAAATGGGCATGCCCTCAGGTGCGGCGCGTTTCATTGAAGTACCATACGCCGCCGCTGCCTTTGAATTCTTTGCTGGCACTATCCCCAGCATTCACGGAAGGACACTACCGGTCGATGTCCCAGGAGCCCCACCCGAGTATTTGGCTATGACATTAAAGGAACCCGTAGGAGTTGCAGGCCTAATTACCCCTTGGAACTTTCCACTCATGCTGCCGTCATGGAAATTGGCCGCTGCGCTGGCAGCTGGATGCACTGCAGTGTTGAAGCCCGCCCCAGAGTCACCCCTCAGCGCGCTGGCGCTGGGACCATTGCTACAAGAAGCAGGTGTGCCCGATGGCGTAGTCAATATCGTTCCTGGCGGCGATGCTTTGGGGGAAGCCCTCGTTGATGATCCGCGCATCACCAAAATTTCCTTTACAGGAGAAACGGCTAGTGGACGCCGCGTTCTCCAATCGGCAGGAGCAACTATTAAGCGCGTCAGTGTCGAGTTGGGCGGTAAGTCTCCCATGATCATCTTCGATGACGTGGACCTCGACGAGGCAGTGTCCCAAAGCCTCTTTGGCACCTTTTTCAATGCGGGACAGGTTTGTCAGGCCACTACACGAATTTTGGTGCAGTCCACCATCTACGAGCAGTTTCTGGACCGATTCCGGTCACGCGCAAGCGCGCTGCGAGTCGGCAACGCCTTGGATCCCGCTGTCGATGTCGGTCCCGTCATCAGCAAAAAGCGCATGGAGGTCATGGATGCCCTTGTTCATGAAGCAGTTGCCGTGGGAGCCCGACTCGTCATCGGTGGACATCCGTTGAAGGGGCCTGGGTTCTACTATGCGCCGACCATTCTGGCCGATGCGCGCATGGACATGCGCGTCTGCCAACAGGAAATATTTGGGCCTGTCGCAGCCGTCCGCCCCTTTGCAAACGAACAGGAAGCCACAGCGATGGCAAATGACTCGAAATACGGTCTCGCCGCAGCCATCATGACCCGCGATGTGGCACGCGCCATGCGCCTCGCACGCGACGTGGAATGCGGCACGATTTGGGTCAACACCGTCCATGTTTTGACACCCACGGCACCGTTTGGCGGGATGAAAGCCAGCGGTCTAGGTCGTGAATTAGGCTTAGACGGGCTTTCTGAGTACTTGGAGACCAAAACTGTCATCGTCGATCTCAATCATCAGCCCATGACCTATTTCTAAATTTCTAAGACGAGGAGTTATCTGGAGAATGCTGAAAGCAGTCCTGTTCGACTTGGACGGAACGCTCTTGGATCTTGACGGAGACGCGTTTCTCGAGGATTACGTCAAGCAGTTGGGACAATTTATGGAGCCATGGATTCCCGCCGAGAAATTCCAGGAGGCTCTCTGGGCGGCAGCGGTTGGGGCGTTAGCCCAATCGCACCTAGGACGGAGCAATCGCTTTGTGCTGATAGAGTCTCTAAGCTCCACGCTGTCCGTCGCATCTACCGAATTATGGGCGCGTATAGACCAGTTTAATCGGTCAAACGCACACCATGTCCTCCCTGGCGGACAGCCCACCCCCGGCGCGCGGAGGGCCGTCGAGACGGCTCGCGCCCATGGCTTGGCCGTAGCGCTCGCGACGACGCCGATCTATGATTTGCCGGTGGTGCAAGAACGACTACGGCGGGGACATCTAGACGATTTTTCCTGGGATCTGATCGCTACGGACCAGTTCTTCTCGACTAAGCCATATCCCGACTATTTTAACGAAGTTGCAGAGCGCTTGGGGATCGAACCCGGTGAATGCCTCATGGTAGGCGACGATGCCTTCAACGATCTGAGCGCACGCGCCGTTGGAATGTCCACCTTCTATGTCGGACCTCCAATGGGCGGTTTGGATGTCGGGCCACGTGGCAGCCTGCACGACCTTTCCTTCCTTTGGCAGGATTGACGTAGGACGACTGAGTTCCTAACTAACCATCAAGCATTAAAACCTGATGAGGAGGATTACGATGATAGTTTCAGGTCCCGAATTACCGGAAGGCATCAGTTCATTCGCGTGGCCAGAAGTTATGCGAATCGCAGAACAGGCACCAGAGAAGGAGGCGGTGGTCACGGTTCAGGCTCGCCTCAACTATGAGGAATTAACCGGTACCATCTTTCAAAGCCAGAGGTTGCTGGCCCACCGAGGACTCAAACACGGAGATCGCGTGGCCGTCATTCTGGGAAACGATTGGCCATATCTGGTCTTATACTGGGCGGCTTTGGCAAGCGGAATAATCTTTGTGCCTCTTAACACGCGTCTCGCCCGCCCCGAGCTCGCACCGATTTTAGATGAAGTCGCCCCTTCCCTGCTAATTGTCGATGAGCGATTTTGCGGTCAGGTGCCGGCAGAATGGGGGGAGCGCATGGTGACCATCGAGGACTGGATCCCCCAAATGCAACGCATGTCCCAAGAGCGCCATATACCCTATCCGGTTTCCCCAGATGACGAGGCGGTCATTCTCTATACGTCGGGGACGACGGGAAGTCCCAAGGGGGTGACGCTGACCCACCGCAATATTGCCGTTCAATTCTATCAGGCCACCCGAGCATTGGTGGGAATGCGGTCCACCGACCGCATCATCTCGCTTTATCCGATTTTTCATGCGGCCCAGCATGTGTTCTTGCAAGCCCCATTGACCATAGGCGCAACCGTAATCATTGATGAATTCCATCCCCAACACGTGTTGCCTCTCATAGGCGACGAGCAAATCACTGTCTTTTTCGGCGTCCCCGCTATGTACCATATTTTACTGCAGAATCGCGCTTTCTGTGCCGAAAACCTCCGCCATATCCGACTCTTGACCTATGGAGCCAGCACCATGCCGCAAGAAACCATTCAGACGCTCAAACAACGATTTCCCCACGCCGAAATTCGCAATTTATACGGGCAGACGGAGAACCGGGGGGCTGTTACGGGACTTGATGACAAATACGCCCTTTCCAAGCCGGGTTCAGTGGGTCGCCCTCTCCCAGGAATGACTGTTGCCATCGTGGACGACGATGACCAGCTCGTCGAATTCGGAGTAGTGGGAGAAGTGGTTACACAAGGAATCAATCTCATGAAGGGCTACTACAAAAACACCATGGCAACAGACGAAGTAGTGCGCAGGGGATGGTACCACACCGGTGACCTGGGATACATGGATGAAGAGGGTTTTCTCTACATCGTAGACCGAAAAAAGGACATGATTATTCGCGGAGGTCAGAACATCTACCCGGCGGAAGTAGAAAACGTACTCCATATGCACCCGGACATTGTTGAATGCGCTGTAATCGGAGAACCTCACCCAATTTACGGCGAGGAAGTCGCTGCCATCATCGTAGCTCGGACCGGTTCCACCTTAACATGCGATTCACTTCGGTCCTTTTGCCATGGCCGGATTGCCCAGTACAAGATTCCCGTTCATGTGCACTTTGTCGACGAACTGCCGCACAATGCCAGCGGAAAGATTTTGAAAAGAGAACTGCGTGATTTGTCACGCCGGGGTGTTTTATAAAAAATACCCTTGGCCTGTCATGGACACCGTCGCAACCCCCATCATTCGAATCGCGTTCTTCAATTTTGTTGTAGATCCTGCCATTCTCTTGGAGCAGGGCTCTATGAGCTCATCTGAACCAACACGAAAAATCGATGGACGGAGTTGGCGGTAGCCGCTGTTGAATCCTGCATGACGAGTACACAGCCGGTGGAGGAAACGGAGCGGTCGGATTTCCAACATCGTCGGTGGGATTTCTCCATGAGGTTGGCCCCTCGTGCCGCAGAAGCGTCCCCATTCGCAGTGTCCGGGCGCCCGGTGCACTCGCGCCAAATCCCCTCCCGAAGGCGCCCCGGCCTCGCTGGGAGCGACACCAGTTGCTCGGCCTCCGCACGGCTATGCCGAAAAGGGCTAGCGGTAGTCCGAATAGCTAGGAACCCAGTTGACTTTTGCGTTCCCAGCCGATATCCTTAACCAAGCAAGCGCTTGCTTAAGAGCTTCGTTCTGTCTACGGCAGCACCCCCGAAGACCATGGCACCACGCACAGATACTGCAGACGAAAGGATAGAATGTCTCATGGCCACCGCCCCAATGGAACCTCAGATCGATCGCACTCGGGAAAAGCGATGCAGCCGCTGCCACCGCATTCAGCCGTTGAATGCCTTTTCTTTGCGTCAGTCCGCGCCCGATGGGCATAACAACTATTGCCGCCGGTGCCACGCCACCTACAGTCGCGAGCGCGCAGCCGAGCGGCGAGCCCAACAGGGACTGCCGATCGACGTCGACTGGAACCGTCGCATCGATCGGTCTCAAGAAAAGCGGTGCAGCCGATGTCGCGTGATCAAACCGTTAGACGACTTTATTCGCAATCGGGCCAAAAGAGACGGCCATGACGCCTACTGTCGAAGCTGTGCCGCCGCGAAGCAGCGTGAGGCGCGGTGCCGGGCAGGGTAAGACAGCCCACCAAGGGAGTTAGGCGGAAGGGCTCATCTTCGCCTCCAACACCGTGGGATTATCGTTTAGACTTTATACCGGTGCACCAAATCGCCACCGTGAGCCGCGGTGAACACCATCATCACGACCGCAACCGTCACGAAGAGCGCCGACCAGAATGTCATTCGCCCCCGACCGGTGCCGAGCCAACTCCAGCCGTTTTCTACATGCGCCCGATTCTCATCGAACTTGGTTAGGAGTTGAATAAGCCACGCCAGAGCGGTAAACGCTGTGGCGATGAAAGCATCCAGTTCGTGCCGGCCAACCAGTGACCGTACAGCGGGCGTTTCGGGGAGTGAGGCGGCCGCAACCTTTCCAGTCACGAGCGCTCCGACAAAGCCCGACAGCGCAAAGGTCAGGACCCAAAAACCGCTGCGGTCAAAAAAGCGGTCAGGCTGGGGTCCGTGAAGCAGTCCAAGTACGTCAATGACAAAGGTTAAACTCAAAAACGCGATCGGAAAATGGATGAGCATCGAATGAATGATGCCGAAATCCGCGTGGACGTGAATGGCCATCCAGAATCCTCCCAGGGTCGGTGTGTCCATAGCCTCTCCGCATGAGGCGAACCTTAATCCCGCTGACTATGAATTATGATCGCTGCGAGCATTGACTGCCCCCGACCATATAACAAAAGGCCGGACCAAATGAGCCAGCCGTCGAACCGACGAGTTTGCCATAAGCCGAGTTCTAACGCGTTTGGAATCCGCGCGTCGCATTCAGAATGGATCGTGTCGCGGAATCTCCCCCTCGAGGTGATTCCGCATGACCTTCGAAGACACCCTCGCGCGGCCGCTGCGGGCCGACGAATGAGGGATTGTGACTGATGGGGTCCACCACTGGATGTTGCGTGGCGGCTTGGTTGTCCTGATATTGGTGATGAAAGACGCAGCCCGTGATGAGTAGGATCATCGCGAACGCCGCCGCGCACCACCAGAGTGGGGTCCCGTTACGGCATTTCCGGCTGGGGCAACGTCGCCCGGAAAAAATGCTCCCGATCAAACGTAAGGGTTTTCGCCAAACGCAAGGTGCGGTGTTATTTTTCACCGCGAATCCCCTCCCATTCATCGGCAAACCGGCGCCGGGCACGGTGCTGAGCCGGGCGACCAACTGCTCGTCCACATCTATGACATCCAAGTCACCCGTGATTTTGCTGTAAGTGCCCAGATTCCGTATTTTGGGGGACTAACCTCGCCCACTTTCGCGGCCAGTCTTCAAGACCCCTTGCTGAAAAGGTCTGCCGGCGGCCTGAGGGGCGCTTTGCATACTCTGACAAATTTGCGATTACACCCCACCCTACCTTAGTTTTTTGTGTGAATCCTCGTGTTCCAATGGTTTTTTGTTAATCCCAGGACCTCTGCGACCGTCGACACGTGATGAACGACCTCACGAGGCCTATCAATGGGTTGCAGGGTCTGAGCCCGAATCTTCCTCTGGATGATGTCGCTTCCTAGTGCAGACGAGGGCAGCGGAATCTTTGGCGCAGGGTCTCGTGCGGCTCAGTACGAAAGAGCGTACACATGCCCGAATAGTGGGGATCCTCTCCCTCGCCCCAGACGTCCCGGGATGTCATCGTAACTTACGCCGCGGCAGCGGCCGTGGACTGCGAAAAGGCTCGCCCGGCATCGTAATGAACCTGGTGCCGTAAACAGGCCTACGCGATGCGCAAGAGTTTGCAGGCCAGCGCCATCAACGCGGCTTTCGGCGCCAGACGCTCATGGAGTTCCCGATAGCGCGCACGCGCGGGACCCTCGTGGGCAATGGCCACCAGCGCCGCCTGATAGCTTGCGAGCCTACCAATCCGCCCCCAGCGCTCTTGAAACCACCGGCAGTGACGGTGGCTGCCAGCCGTACCCGTTTGTCCAAAGAAGCCAACGTTTACATCGGACGTGTCATCAATAACCACGGTTGGATTGCGTTGCCTTGGCCATTGAATGTCCCGCTAAATGGGCACTGATAGTACCGAACGGCGTCCAATTAGAGCTCGCTCCCCCCGCGCGGGCAGGAAACGCAATGTCGTTTAGCAGTTCAATGGTCGCCCGCAGGTACTGGCTTTGGTTCTGGTCGATATGTTCCAATTGAGTCGCGGTCGAGACTTGGATGATCTTAGTGGCGGCTGACGCGGGAGAGGCAAGTCTTAGCATCTCACCGAGCACGATGGTGCTGATTCAGAGCGCACGTATTCTCTTCCGCGTTAACACGGTTAGTATTCGTCCCCTTTATATATAAAATTGGCTATTTGAGGGATTCCTACATATTCGAGCCCTGCCCATACAGTTGCACGGATGAAATAAGGCGGCATTGCGTCTCCGAGTGCCTTAGGAACCACTATATCGATTCGCCTGAGTATTGTCGGCTGGTATGGATGCGGTTCCGTCGATATCCGGTGAGTCAAAGGGCGCATCCGGAATAGACTCCCTGACCGTGCGCGCCACGGCGCGGGAGCGGGATACTGAGGGATCCCGCTGCGGGCCGTTCAGCGACCATTCCATGTGTCAGAGTTTGTCTGGCACGGTAATCATTCGGGTTCAGCGGGGTGCCAGACAGGCCGGGGAATGTTCATCTCATGAGGTTTTGGCGACGAAGAAGTAGAAGGAGGCTGCCCCTCCTGGATCCTGCTCGGACCCTCTTAGGACAGCCCTACTCGTTTTTACCCGGGGATCCGCCCCAGTCGCCCGTTTAGGGAGACTGGCGAGACCGCCCCGGTCGGCTACTTGGTGTAATGCCAGTAGTTGGGCATATACAGGTCTTCAATCGGATTAAAGGTCGAAGCCACGCCCTTCAAGTTGGACGCCGACTCATTCAGGTTGGCGATCCACGGGAACCACAGATACGGCACGTCCTTGACCGCATACGCCTCATATTGGAACAGTGCCTGCATGTTTTGCGACACCGTGCCCGGCAGGTAGGACTTCTGAATCAGTTGATCCATGGTCGGACTGCTGTACCCGCCCGCATCGGCGGCCGCACCGGTCTTAAAGAGCTCCCCACCGGTGGGATAGAAGTCCGGCTGATAGGTCCAGCCGGCTCCCCAGTAGGCGGCATCCCAGTGGGCTGGGTTGCCGTGATCCGTCGTCACCAGGCTGCTAAAGGGCATGGACTGGAGCGTAATCTTGATGCCCTCTTTGGCCCAGTCTTGCTGGATGAGCTGCACCGTGTCGGCGATGGACTGATCACCCGAGGCATAAATCAACGGGAACTGGAGCTTCACACCATTTTTGGTCATGACGCCATTGACCTCCGTCCAACCGTGGGCCTCCAGTAACTTTTTGCCGGCCGCCGGGTTATACGGATAGGGCGGGTTGGCGATGGAGGGGTCATAATACACGGTGTGCGGTTGCGACGGTACGGGCCCATCTTCGATAACGCCGTTTCCGTGATAGATGCCGTTGATAATCTGCTGCTGGTTAATTCCCATCTCCAAGGCTTGACGCACATACGCCTGGGCAAAGGCGGGCCCGAGGCCGTTCTGAGCGGTGGGGTTCTCATCGAGCCGCATCATGTTGAAGCCCCACAGATAGCCGGGCCAAAACTTATCCAACGTGAGTGACTGGCGGCTGTCCCACATCGCGGCCGGCAAATATCCCACTTGGACTGTGCCGTTCTTGAGAGCTGTGAATTCGGAGGCTGCCGACGTTTGGTACTGGAAGATAATCTTCTTAATCGTGCCCTTGTGGCCGTCGAACTTCGGGTTCGCGACAAAGGACCACTGCTGGTTGGGGGTCCAGCTCTTGAAGGCGTACGGGCCGTCAATGACGGCATAGGCCTTGTTGTTGGGGGCATTGGCGATGCTCTTAATCCAGGTCAGTTCCTGAATCATGTTGTGCGGATATTTGTTCCAGACCGATTCTGGCACAACCACCAGTTGGCCGAGGCCATTGTGAATGAACCATGTTTGGTTGGACGGGGTGGTGAGCGTGACCTGCACCGTGTGGCTGTTCAAGGCGGTGACCGATTTGAAGTCCGCTGGAACTCCGCCGGCCCCGGCTCCCCCATATTGCCAGGGCAAGTTACTAGCGGAACCGCTGGCCGCCTTCATAATGTTCCAAGTGAAGAGCACGTCTTGGGCAGTCACCGGGTGGCCGTTCGACCACTTCCACTTGGGATTGAGGTGGATGGTATACACGGTCCCGTTGCTGTTGGTGTCAATCTTCTGGGCTAACGATTGCGAATAGTCCACCGCATCTTGACTGTTGAAGAACACCAACGGCAGATACATCAGCGAGTACATCTGGGTGTTAGTGTCATAGTACCCCGAGGATGCCAGCACCGGGAAAAACCAGTCCGGTGAAGTCTGCAGGGGCAAAGCCACCACAGCCGTGGTGGGAAGACTCGTTTGGGTGCCAGTGGGCGTACTGTTTCCGCAAGCAGCAGCCAAGGGCGCAATGAGACACGCTGTGCCGACAAGTGCCAAGTGATGGCGCTTCATAAAAGACCTCCTCTGAATCCTAAGACCCTTTTGGCCTGTTCCTAATAGTGAGGGGTGCTAAGATTGCGTCCCCGGGGGATGCTCGTGACGACTCGAGTTCATGCCAGTGGCATGTTTTCCATCCGCTCCCCGGCGCCGGATGTTGCGTGCCGCGTTGAGATCGCGGTCACGGGGGACCCGACAGGCGGGGGTGGCCATTGACGAACGGCCAACGTTAGGCCGGTCTTGTGATACGTACATCTGTCTTTTAAGCAATCTTGGCTGGTGAATCAAGGGCCCACGAATATTGGCCCTTTCCGTCTTGTGCGTCATGTGCTGCGCACGAGTTGACGCCATCCCGCATTGACTCTCGCTAGAGATAGTCCCGAATTTGGTGGAATCAGCGTATCGAATCCAATTCATCCAACCACCGGAGGGAACTACCGGTGAGTTCTATTATAAGTGGATGAGCCCCGCAATGTGAAACTCGGGGTTGCTGTCGCAACGGCCGAAAATGGCCACAGCGAGTGCAGTGAGGAGCAATTGGTGCAAAATGCCGGGATAGTTGGTGGATTTTCGCCCATGGCAGCCGAATCGGCATGCGTAGCAAGCCTTTCAGGAGTTATGGCCATTTGGGTTCCAAGGATACAGGAACCTCGTGTCCCGCAGAATGCGTGCTGCGGCCGTGAGAGAATCGGGCTCTCGGTCATGGATATCTGAGGATGTCGCTGCCAGGACATCTGGTCACCCACACTAGGGCTCGGTTCGGCGATTTCAGAGCGCGCAACGAGACGACACAACGCGCCGGCGTCCGCGGTTTCGTCCACAAAGGGATGGCGATCCCGACGGATCGACCGCCGCACGTCGAGAGACACCCAAGTGCGCTCTATGATAGAGTCATAATAACGGGGTGTACGGATGTATCAACGTCGGAGTTGGCGAAACACACCCTTCTAGACCGTTGAGCCAACCCAATCACTAAGGAGGCATCGTTCGTTGCAATACCGTATGATGGCTGGAAAGATTCACCGGGCCCGGGTGACGGAGGCCAACCTTAATTACATTGGGTCGATTACTATTGATCAGAAGCTCCTAGACGCATCCGGTCTCCTGCCCTATGAAATGGTTCAAATCACGAATTTGAACAACGGGGCCCTTTGGCAAACATACATCATCCCGGGAGAAGCGGGACAGGGTGACATCTGCCTGAACGGACCGCCTGCCCGATTGTTCCAGCCCAACGACTTGGTGGTCATTTTGGGATGGCGCATGCTGTCACACGAAGAACTGGCCGCCCATCATCCCCGCGTAGTATTTGTGAATGACCACAACCAGGTAACAGAAGTCGTCGCCGAGGAGCTCGCCTTTACTGAGCGCATGTAAAGGATTGCAGATGCCGATTAAGGCAATAGGGGCCCAGCAGGATGGGCCATGTCCAGGCGGTGTAGGGTCGGCCGTCATAGAGCCGGGCACTATAGATGCACTGGCAGGTCCGACACAGGAAGCGTGGGATGCGAACACGCACGGTTCCCTGCGCGGTGAGGGCATGGCGTTGGAAGGTCTTATTGCGCACTAATCGCTGGCTCGGGTCGGCCGGGCACTCCGGCGGCGCCGCCCCGTGACCCTGGTGGCTTGGCGAAGAGACTGCGTCAAATATATAACGACCATAGATCAACCGATCTGACCGAGGGTAGGCGTCCAACCCATAGCCCTCGGTCTTTTTTGTAAAACGACTCTCCCAACCATTCAAACACTTATGGCACTAAACCCTCCCTCTTTGAACTGAACCGTTCTGATGGACTTATTCATTTCTGACCATTCCTGATCAAATCTGTTGCCACCTTCCTGGTTCATCGCGCCACGGCTTCTTAGGGCCATTGGCCGGTCGTCCACCGGAGGGCGCTCCCC
>JAKADO010000057.1 GCA_021820485.1 Bacillota bacterium | reverse complement strand
GGCAGCGTTTCCTTGCCCAATTCGACTTCGACGATGAGATGGCGGCTGTTCGGGAACCATACCGGACTTCCCACATCACGAGACCAATCGGTGAGCCGCTGGGGTTCGCCTCCCGCGAAGGGCAGCACCCAAATTTGCTGAATGTCGTCTTCAGGCCGCAGAAAGGCCAAGTGCCGGCCATCGGGCGCGATGCGGGGGGATCGGTCGTTTGGCCCGTGCGTCAAGTCACGGGCCTCCTTTGTCTCTCGGTCGATTGCCCGGATAATCCGGCGATAGGCGTTCTGATCGGCATTGATGGTTTGATGGACATAATAGAGTTCGCGTCCATCCCGGCTGATTTCCACCTCTTCGGGTATGGCAAAGCGCAATAAATCTTCGGGAACAAGCGAACGGGTCACGGTATGCCTCCTTCGTCGCTAAACGCCCCAATCGGCGCCGTCATGACAGTTCTACCAGTAGTTATAACCGATTGGCGGTCTTGGGACTCGAATTGTGAAGCTCTTTTCTTTCTCTGGGCAAGTTGGTAACATAAAGCGATATTGATGTGCACCAGGAGGCCACGGTGGATCAACGGCATATTCGCAACTTCTCCATCATCGCCCATATTGACCATGGTAAAAGCACCTTGGCCGATCGCCTCATTGAGACTACCGGAGCGCTCACCTCACGCGAGATGGCGCCGCAGGTGCTGGACTCAATGGACTTGGAGCGGGAGCGGGGCATTACCATCAAGGCGCAGGCAGTGCGCCTGTTTTATCAGCACCACGGTGAAACCTACGAGTTGAACCTAATTGACACGCCAGGCCACGTCGACTTCACCTATGAGGTGTCTCGCGCGCTGCAGGCGTGCGAAGGGGCACTGTTGGTGGTGGACGCGGCCCAAGGTGTGGAGGCGCAGACGCTCGCCAACCTCTATCTGGCGCTGGAGCATGACCTAACGGTGCTGCCCGTGATCAATAAGATTGACTTGCCCAGTGCGGACCCGGATCGGGTGATGGAAGAACTCATCGAAATTGGGTTGGACGGGACTGAGGCGCTTCCGGTGTCCGCGAAGCAGGGCATCGGCATTGATCAAGTGTTGAGCGACATCGTGGAGAAGGTGCCGCCGCCGACCGGGGATTCGAGCGGCCCGTTGCGTGCGTTGATTTTTGATTCCCGGTTTGACAGCTATAAGGGCGTGTTGGTCTACATCCGCGTGGTGGACGGATCGCTTGCGATCGGGGATCGCATTCGGTTCATGGCCACACAGAAAGAGTTCGAGGTTACGGAGATCGGGGTCTTTGGGCCGCATCCCATGCCGGTTGACCGTCTTGAGACCGGTGAGGTGGGGTTCTTCGCCGCGCAGATTAAAACGGTTCAGGACACGCGGGTCGGGGATACAGTGACTGGCGCTGACCGGCCTGCGAAAAGCGCCCTGCCCGGATATCGGCCTGCCCAGCCAATGGTGTACTCCGGCCTGTATCCCGTGGATTCCGCCGACTATGGCCGGCTCCGCGAGGCGCTGGAGAAGCTGCAGCTGAATGACGCAGCCCTGACGTTTGAGCCAGAGACCTCAGCCGCGTTGGGTTTTGGATTTCGGGCTGGTTTTTTGGGGCTTTTGCATATGGAAGTCATCCAGGAACGGTTGGAGCGGGAATACGATCTGACGCTCATTACCACCGCTCCCAACGTGGTCTATCAGGTAACCTTGGTGAACGGCGAAGCCGTGCGCGTGGACAATCCTGCGCTCATGCCGCCGGCCGGGGACATCCTGACGATTGAGGAGCCGGTGGTGGAGGCCAGCATCATCACTCCCAGCGACTATATCGGCGCCGTCATGGAACTCGCGCAGGAGCGGCGGGGAACCTACCTCAACCTGAGCTATTTGGACAATGTTCGGGCCATGCTGACGTATCGTCTGCCTTTGGGCGAAATCATGTATGACTTCTTCGACCAATTGAAGAGCCGCACCCGTGGCTATGCGTCGCTGGACTACCAGTTGGCCGGCATGCAGGCCTCCGACTTGGTGCGCATGGACATTCTTCTCAATGGCGAGGTGGTGGACGCGCTCTCGACCATTGTGCACCGCGATCGGGCGTACAACAAGGGCCGGGCGCTGGCGGAAAAGCTTCGCGAGTTGATTCCCCGCCAGTTGTTTGAGGTGCCAATCCAGGCGGCGATAGGCGCTCGCGTGATTGCCCGCGAGACTGTCAAAGCCATGCGCAAGGATGTCTTGGCCAAGTGCTATGGCGGAGACATTACCCGCAAGCGCAAACTGTTGGAGAAGCAGAAAGAGGGCAAGCGCCGCATGAAGTCGGTCGGCAATGTCGAGATCCCTCAAGAAGCGTTTATGGCCATCTTGCGAGTGGATGAGCAATGACCGAATGGGGACTCTACGTTCACATTCCCTTTTGCCAAGCGCGTTGCACCTATTGTGACTTTAACACGGTGACCGGCATGGGCGAGGCGGAGCACCGCCGCTACACAGACGCCCTGATTCGGGAATGGGCGGGCGAGATGTTGCCGTCCGGCCCCCTGGTCTCCATCTTTTTCGGCGGAGGCACGCCGTCTTTAATTGATCCGCATCTTCTAGGCCGCGTCATCGACCGGGTTGATGCCCGTGTCGGCGGAATTTCCGCGGCGGTTGAGGTGACCGTGGAAACCAATCCGGGCACGGTGACGCCGGAGAAACTCGCGATCTTGAAAGAGGTTGGCGTCAATCGGTTGTCGATTGGCGCCCAAGCGCGCCAAAACCATCACCTGCTGTCTCTGAACCGCATTCACGATGTGTCGGCCATTGACGAGACGGTGGCTATGGCAAGGGATGTGGGATTTCGCAACATTAATTTGGATGCGATTTATGGCTTGCCGGGTCAGACACTCATAGAATGGCAAGAGACGGTGGAAGGGTTGTTGCGGCTCGCCCCTCAGCATTTGTCGCTGTATGCGCTGATGGTGGAAGCGGGGACGCCCTTGAAGCAGCAGCTTGACCGCGGACAGGCGGTGCTTCCGCAGGAAGATGCCGTGGCGGATATGGCCGATTGGGCGGAGACGCGACTCGGGGCAGCAGGGCTTCTTCCCTACGAGATTAGCAACTACGCCATCCCTGGCTTAGAGTCACGCCACAACCGACTCTATTGGCAGTTGGAACCCTACCTGGCCTTGGGGGCGGGAGCCCATGCCTATGTCTCGCCGAGGCGCTGGTGGAACGTGCGTGGCGTGCGTCGGTACATGGAACTGATAGAGGGGGGCGCCGATCCCGGCGACGGGGAAGAGGAATTGACTCTAGCCGAAGAGATGCGGGAGTATGCATGGCTCGGGCTCCGGCAGCGCCGCGGAATCGACCGGGCCGCCTTCAGGGCCCGGTTTGCGATTGATCCCGTGGTGGCCTTCGGATCCTTAGTGGAGTCCTTGGGAGGGCAGGGGCTTCTGGAATGGAACGAGTCGCGCCTCTGGCTTACCGCACGGGGACGCGACGTGGCTAGTGTGACGGCACGGGCTTTGGTGGACGCTCCGATCGAAGGTCTCCCGGCGCCGTCCGTCCCGAATTCTTGACAGAGAAAACGGGCTGATGCTATCGTTTTCTGAGAATCGTTTAGCACTCTCGCATCAAGAGTGCTAAATATTGGCTCGGGAGGTGGACCAATGGATCTCCGGAAACAGCGTGTGCTCGAGGCTTTAATAGACGATTACATTGCTACAGCGGAACCTGTTGGTTCGCGGACATTAGCCCGCAAATACGCCTTGGGCGTTAGTTCGGCCACTATCCGGAACGAAATGGCGGACTTGGAGGACTTGGGGTTTTTGGAGCAGCCGCATACGTCGGCGGGCCGAATCCCCTCGGACAAGGGCTACCGATATTATGTCGACCAAATCATGAAACCGGCTCCGCTGGTTCAAGCGGAGCGGGAGCGCATCCGTCACGCCTACCAGGTCCGGGTTCGCGAATTGCATTGGTTCATCCATCAGACTGCTCGGCTGGTTTCGGAACTAACCCAATACCCTTCGTTGGTGGTTGCACCGCCGGTTGAGCAGTCGGCCCTCACCGACCTGAGCTTCATTCCCTTGGGGGACAGCACCGTGTTGATGGTCCTGAAGACCTCAGGCGGCATGGTGGAGAATCAGACTTTTCTATTGCCGGAGGAGTTTGACGCGCAAAAGCTGGCGAGCCTGGCCCAAGACTTTACTCGCGAGTTCCGCGGGGTGGCCATTCAGGAGCTGAAGCATCGCATCTTGGATCCGTTGCAGGGTGATATTAATCGGTACCAAGAGCTATGGCAGTTGGCGCTGAAATGGGTCACGGGACAGGACAGCGAGGAGGATAAGGTGAGTCTGGCTGGTCCTCTGAACATTCTCAATTACCCGGAGTTTCGAGACGTCGACAAAGTGCGCCGGGTGCTCGGGTTTTTGGAAAAGGAGACAGCCCTCCAGTTGGTTAGCCGTACGGAGAGCGAAGGGGTGCAGGTGGTGATTGGGGCTGAATCGCTCTTGGACGACATCCAAGACTGCAGCTTGGTGACCGCGACCTACCGCGTGGGTGCCGATGTCGTCGGGCACCTCATGGTGTTGGGGCCGCGGAGAATGCAATATGGGCGCGTGATGAGCATTGTGCAAGCGGTGTCGGATGAACTGACGCGAGTGTTACATGGCTAATGACCAGGGGGATGCAGGATGAGCGACGAAGAACAGAAAGAGTCTGATATCAATCGTGAAGAGCCCGTCATCGAAGAGACCGGCGTGGATCCAGAATCCGAAGAGCTTGATGCGGCTGCGGCCGAACCAGAGGAAAACTGGGAGGAAGTAGCTCGGTCCCGGTATGACCAGTTGATACGTCTGCAGGCTGACTTTGACAACTTTCGGCGGCGCATGGATCGAGAGCGCGACGAAATTCAAGGCCGCGTTGCCGAGCGTCTGTTGAGCGATCTGCTTCCTGTGTTTGACAATTTGGAACGAGCGGTCAAGTTCATGCCGACCGAAGGCGAGGCCAAGGCTTGGCGTGTAGGCGTGGAGATGACTCTGAAAGGATTTCTGGAAGCCTTGGCGCGCTTGGGCGTGTCGCCCATCGAGGCCGAGGGCGTTCATTTTGACCCTCGTTATCATGAAGCGGTGCAGCAGGTGGACAGCAGCGCTCCCGAGGGTACGGTTGTGGAAGAGCTGCAGCGCGGCTTTGTTTGGAACGATCGGGTGCTGCGCGCCAGCTTGGTTAAAGTATCGACCGGAGTTGAACCGACCGAGGAAGCCTAACTGCAGCCGTCCAAGTCTTTGAAGAGGAGCCAAAATCATGGCTAAAAGAGATTACTATGAAGTTCTCGGAGTTAGCCGTGGTGCTTCTGCCGATGAACTGAAACGAGCGTTTCGCAAGCTTGCGGCCAAATATCACCCGGATGCAAATCCCGGCGACGCAGAAGCGGAAGAGCGCTTTAAGGAACTGAACGAAGCCTATCAAACCTTGTCGGATCCGGAGAAGCGCGCGCGGTATGATCAGTTTGGCCACGCAGCCAACGACCCGGGTTTTGGCGCGGGTGGGGCGAACTTTGGGTTTGACGGATTTGGGTCGGGGTTCGGCGATATTTTCGATATCTTTTTCGGTGGGGCGGCCGGTCAATCGGGCCGGCGCAACGGCCCGGAACGCGGGCCCGACTTGCGGTATGATCTGACCGTGACGCTGGAAGAAGTGGCCAGCGGAACGGAGAAGCCGATCAAAGTCGTGCGCGAGGAAACCTGTTCGCGATGCCATGGAAACCAAGCAGAGCCCGGCACACGCATTGAAACCTGTCCAGACTGCCGCGGGCGCGGTGAGGTGGAGCGGATCTCGGACAGCTTTTTGGGACGCATCCGCCGCATTGAGAGTTGTTCCCGGTGTCGCGGCACAGGGCGCATCATTGCTCAGCCTTGCAAGGCCTGCGCGGGACACGGGGTGGTGCGGGCAGAAAAGCGCTTGACGGTGAAAGTGCCCCCCGGCGTGGATGACAGCACGCGACTTCGTGTGCAGGGCGAAGGGGCGGCCGGCCGGCGGGGCGGTGGTCCTGGAGATTTGATTGTCTTTATTCGGGTGGCCGAACATGAACGATTCCGGCGCGACGGCGACGATCTTTGGATGGATTTGCGGATTGGATTCGCGCAGGCGGCCCTAGGGGCGGAAATATCGGTGGAAGGGCTCTCGGGTGACGCCCAGACCGTGCACGTTCCGGCTGGGACTCAGACCCATACGGTATTTCGGCTGTCGAAGTCAGGTCTTCCGCGGCTCGGCTCCAATAGTGTGCGTGGCAACCTGAACGTTCGCACCATCGTGGAGGTGCCTACGCACTTGAACGCCAAAGAACGCGAAGTCCTGCACATGTGGGCGGACATGCGGAGTGAGTCGGTGCAACCGGAAGACAAAGGCATTTTGAGGAAGATGAAAGATGCCCTGGGCCGGTAATTCCGCGCTAGATGCGATCTACGTCAGCCTGACGTGGTACCCGCCAGCCGACCAGGTCGCGGATGCCATCGATTTTGCCTATAGTCTGCCGATCACGGGCGTGGAGTACGACGACGGCTTGCCGGCGGACGTTCCCTTTACCGATATTCCCTTGTCCACGGGAGAACCCTATGTGCGGGTCTATCTGACCGAGACCAACGCGGCCGCTTGGGGTGAGCGGATTGCGGATTGGTGCCGGAAAAAAGGGTGGACATTGGGCCAAGAACGCGTGAGAAGCCAAGATTGGGCGAATGCATGGAAGGCGCATTACGAGCCGCAATGGTTTCATCACGGCTACGTGGTGGTGCCCTCTTGGTTCGATGGCTCGCCCGCGGATGACGCCCATACTCTGTGGCTGGATCCGGGGATGGCGTTCGGGACCGGGACGCATGCCACCACCCGCATGTGCGCCAATGCTCTCTTGAATTTAGAATTGGAAGGCAAGCGAGTGATGGATCTCGGGGCGGGCTCGGGGATTCTGGGCCTTTTGGCTGCACGCCGCGGGGCCGCTTCGGTGTTGATGGTCGAACCCGACCCAGTGGCGGTTGACGCGCTTTCATACAACGTGGGGCTCAATCCCCAAGAGTCCCCGCGCATTGCCGTGGTCACCGGCACGTTGGCGGATATCCCTGTGGAGCCATACGATGTGCTCTGCCTGAATCTCATTTGGGATATCATCAGGCAGGAATGGGAGCCGCTGCAGCGCTACTTGGCGCCGGGCGCGGTGATTCTCCTGTCAGGGCTGTTGCCGGAGCGGCGGGGAGATGTGGAGCGTTTGGTGGCGTCGACAGGTCATGCCGTCCGGGAACTTCAGGCGAACGAGGGTTGGATCATGGCGGTGGTGGCGCGATGATTCGGTTGGCCCTGGCGATGGAGGGTCACGCGGGCCAGGCGGTGACCCTCAACGAAGCAGATTGGCACTACGTGGCGGGGGTGATGCGCCGGAATGTCGGTGACGCTATTGAAGTGCTCGCTCAAGACGGCCTGGTCTGGCGAGCGCGCATCACGGCCCAGTGCCAATTGCTGCTTGAGGAGCGGGTCGTGGGAAACGCTCCGCCCCGCCGGTCCATTACGCTCTATCAGGCGCTCTTAAAGGGCGACCACTTCAGCGATGTCGTAGAGCGGGGTACGGAAGCAGGAATTGCCCGGTTCGTACCGGTTGTGACTGAACGCAGCATTGTGCGTGAGGTGTCGCCCAATAAGGCGGCTCGGTGGCGGACCGTGGCTAAGGAAGCCAGCGAGCAGAGCCGCCGGGAAGCGGTGCCAACGATTGAACCCGGTGTGCGTCTTGCCGATTTGCGCGCTCCAGAGGGAGCGGACGCGTACGTGCTCGATCCACGCGCGCCGCATGAGCGTGCTTGGGCCGAAGACACCAGCCGGTCCGTGGCGCTGGTGGTGGGCC
Organism: Bacillota bacterium; assembly: GCA_021820485.1. GTDB lineage: Bacteria > Bacillota > Sulfobacillia > Sulfobacillales > Sulfobacillaceae > Sulfobacillus_B. The sequence continues at coordinate 14,131 of JAKADO010000057.1, read as the reverse complement.
CGGAGGGCGGTTTTACTCCGGGGGAATATGCATTTTTGTATGACAAGGGCTTTCGGCCGCTGTCACTGGGGCCGCGCGTGTATCGGGCCGAAAACGCAGGCGCCTTTGCGGCAGTGTTGTTTTTGCAATAGCTGCCTGCCACTTTTGGGCATCACTGCTAGGTTCAATTCTCTTCCTGCCGGTCATGCTACCGACAGGGAGGTCGAGATCTATGGGCAAATTGATTGAACTGAAATTTTGCGATATCTGTCATAAGCCCGTGGTTAAGAGAGAGGCCACCTCGCTGACCGCCGGGTTCCTGGAAAGCACGCTGTGTAAGGAATGTCTCACAAAATATGGGCACCTGTATCGTCCTTGGTAGTCCCAGCAAGGTTTGACACTTTTTCGCCCAAACCCGTATAATGAAATGAATAGACCCCAACCCGAGCGGGTGGAGGGGGGGGAGATCAATGTCAGAGGTCAAAGTCGGCAAGAATGAAAGCCTCGAGAGTGCCCTGCGCCGCTTTAAGCGTCAGATTCAAAAGGCGGGGGTGCTTTCCGAAGCTCGTCGCCACGAGCACTATGAAAAGCCGAGCGTACGCCGCAAGAAGAAATCCGAGGCGGCTCGCAAAAAGAAAAGCAAATAAGGGGCTTTAGGATGTCTCTTCGGGATCGACTGAATGAGGACCTCAAAACTGCGATGCGGGCCAAGGATGCGGTCCGACTCTCTGTAATCCGGGGAATCAAGGCGGCCATTCTGCAGGCGGAAACGCGGGGCGAACGGGTTACGCTGGATGACGCGGGAATTCTTCAGGTGATTACCAAGGAAGTCAAGGAACGCCAGGATGCTGCGGGGGAATTTGAACGCGGTGGCCGTCAGGACTTGGTGGACAAGATGGCGGGCGAACTGGCCGTCTTGAAGGAGTATCTGCCGGAACCTCTGACCGAGGCCGAACTAGCGTCTCTTGTCGAGGAGGCCATATCCTCCACCGGAGCGGAAGGGCCCAAGGACATGGGACGTGTGATGGGATGGTTGACGCCGCGAACGCGCGGCCGAGCAGATGGCAAAGTGGTGTCTGAAGCAGTTAAGCAAGCGCTTCAGCACCGCGCCGGTTGATGATATCAAAGGGCCGCGAGGCCCTTTTTTTTATTATCGGCCTCTTAGTCATGCTGGGGGCGGTGTGGGTGCTCCGACCTCCGTCGCCCGCTACCGCGTCCGCGCCGCCGAACCTGTGGATCTTTTATGCGCGCGCCACCGGGACCCAAGAAATGCTGTGGGGGCGACGGTATACTGCCGCTGGACGACCGCGTGGCACGCCTCTCAAACTAGGGCCCTTGGGTCTTACCCAGGAAACGGAAGTGGCTGGCGCAGGGGAGGGCGCGGTGTGGGTGACCACCGGGCCTATGGTGTTCGGCATTCGGGAGGGCCGTGTTTGGCGCCGCTACCCAGCCCCCAGCGGAGCGCAGGTTCTGTCGCTAGCGGTGTTCTCTGGGCGCCTTTATGGGGTCGTGGAAAGCCGCCAGGCGCGCCGGGTCAGCGTGATGGCATGGCGTCACCGATGGCGAACGGTGAAATCAGGGATGCCGCTCGGCATTACCACGCTGGTGGCAGGCCCCCATCACTCGGTGTGGGCGCTGACGGCCGAGCCGCATAAGGCTCGTCTGACAGAAGTGGCGGGGGGGCAGCGCGCCTACGGGACGGCGTCGCTAGAGCCGCAAGGAACCGCGGGATTTGCCGGAAACCAGCCGATTATACCGTATGCCAGGGGGGCGAGCCAGTTTGGGTATTGGTCTCGGCGAGCGCATGCGTTTGCGTCTGTCTACCAGGCCGCCATCAGTGTAACCAATACTCAGCCTCTTTGGGGGCTGGGCGTGCGGGGAATGATTCCCTTTGCGAGCGGCCGTTTCCGGTTTGGACGGACTGTGCCTTGGCCCAGTCCACAGGCTACGACGTTGGTGGTGATTGGCCAGGGCCACCCCTGGATCGCGGTTCTGGATGGATTTAGCCAGGGGCGGTGGTTCAATGTGGAAACCGGTCAATTTGGACCGGGATTTCAGATAAAGACCCCGTGGTGGGCCGTGGTGCGTGCGGCTTCCTTGGGGTCATAGACCCGCGGGTGGTGGAATGCCGCATAGCCGCCCACCAAATAGCCGACGGTGGGATAATTGAGGACCATTGTGTCGCGGGCCGCCAAAATGGCGCGGTCATCTCCTGCTCCCAAAAAGATGATAGGGCGGGACGGATCCAAGCGCTCCTGACCGTTGGGCCATTCCGAAAAGGGCAGGTGCCGCGTCACGTGGGGGAATGGATAACGCTCGCACTCGACCAGTTCCCGCACGTCCACAATGTCGGCGTTGGGGTGGTCGTGAATATAGGTCAGCAATTGCTCCGGGAACACCAACTCGCCCAACTGCACCGGCAGGCCCTTGGGTCCCCACGTCCGCGGAAGACTGGCGAACACGCCTACGACGTCCACACCAATGGCATCTATTTCCTGTGACGCAATTTGTCCTGCCACCGGTGAGGCGGCCACAATAATTACACGGTCTCCGGGCATCAATTGATTCTTGGAGAGGACTTGAAAGCCGAAGCGCGGGGCTGCCAGTGGAATCGCGCCCTGAAGGTGCAAATAGACATATTCCTGCGGAGTGCGGACATCGACCAGACGCGCGCCGCGCGCCGTCTGGCGACGAACATCCTCATAGGAGAGCACGACCACACTGAAGTCAGGCATGGGCACAGTCCTTTCTCTTTTCTTCCAGTCTAACGGGAGGCCCCTATAGGGGCAAGCTATTAAGCACCCGAGGCGCCTCTTTGTGCTGCGCGTACTGATTGCGCCGGGGTAAATGCTGGGGGGGAGCGCCGCTGAGATCCGCCATCATCACGGTTCGATGGAGAATTTCCGCCAAGCGTTCCAACGGCTCGAGGGCGGCGTCATCCACCCCGGCCACCTGCAGCCGCTCATCGCGCGCCATCAGAAACGCCACGGCATCCCATCCAAAGGTGGCCAAGTCCAACCAAACGGGTGCTGATATGCTGTCGACCAGGGTGTCGACGCTGGTCACGAGTCGGCCCAAGGGCGCATCCATGGGGCGTGTCAGCACCAGTCTGCGGAGAGGGCCCGCCGCGAGCGCCTGATCCAGAAGCGCCAAACCGGGATCGTTCAGATGGGTGGGCACCGGCATCTCGACCGTCACGTCGAGTGGTCGGGTGCGGGCGGAGGTTTTCTGCGCGCGCCGGCAGTACCAATGGGCCCCCTTCTGAGGCTCGGTGACTTCAAGCGAAGGCCACAGCCCCAGCGTCGGCGCGATAATGTGCCCAAGGCCGCCATGCTGAAGCAAGAAACGGCGTATGGCCCATTCCCGGAACCCTGGGGGAACCCGCTCCACCTTCAATGTGGGCATCCAAATTAAGGGCGCTGTCATGGCGAGACCTCCCAGACAGGGACCAGCATGGCACTGGCCCCGGCCGCATGGAGTATCTGTGCGGCATCGGGGCGCGGGGCGTCGAGGCGCACATGGATGACTGCCTCCGACAGGCTGTGGCGAACGTGTTCCACTACGTCGGCAATCTCCAGCAAGTGGGCATCGCCCTGTACGGCGAGAGCCGTCTTTTCGCTGCGAAAGGGCTTCAGTTCCCAGGCAGCGGGCCGCAAATGGCGGAGGGCGGACAAGTGCGCTTCCACCGCGGCCAACGGCATGCGCGGCATCACCATGAGCCCCACGTGGTATGGAAGCCCTGTCTGTTCCGCCGCCTCCGCCACCTGCAGCCATTGGTCGGGTGTCATCCGATACGGAGACCACGCGCGGCGCAACTCGACGTCAAAGGTTTCTGATCCGCCCGGTCCCAGGGCATCCGCACCGGCCCATTTCAAGAGTCCCAAGAGATCCCGCAAGGAGCGGTGCTCGCGCACGTGATACTGCCAGATCTCGACCGGGGAAAAGGCTGTCAAGGGCTTTAGGGTGCGCCCTTTAATCTGTCGGATGAGATGAATCCAGTAGTCGAACGGCTCCCGCATCGAGAGGCCTCCATGCAGTTTAAGGCGGTCTACCGCGCCGAAGTCCAGAGCTTGATTCACAAGGTCCAGATTGAGGCCTGGCGGCACTTCGGCGAGCGCTACGTTGGGAAGAGGCTTGGCAAAGTCACAGAAGGCGCAACCCATCCAACAATAACGGCTGGTATTGAAATAACCGATCCGCCAGATCGGGGCGGTCGAATCCGGATGCAACTCGGGCAGCATGACAGCCTCTCTTTCTCTCGAATGATTCGACACAGGCGCTCCTGTTCCTTTTTTTAGTCTCACGCGGATCGGGGGCTCTCTGGCCGCCCCGAGATCGGTTTCATGAGCGCCTCCCAGGCGGCATAGCATGAAACGAGAGTTGGGACAGGAGGATCCATATGAGCGGCAAGGGACGCACCATTCAACGCTTCACAGAGATGTTGGAGATACCTCCCGAAGTCTTGGTGAATGTCCCTCGGGTAGAGGTGGTGGGACATCTCCAGTTTCGTGTGGAAAATCACCGCGGTCTCGAACAGTACGAGCCCCATCGGGTTGTGCTGCGAATCCCGGATGGCCGCTTGGTGGTCACGGGTCGAGATTTGGTCATCGGCTGGATCGACAAAAACGAACTCTTGGTGACGGGTCAGGTGCGTTCCCTGATTTTTAAGGCGGGACGCCCATGACGGGCATTTTGATACGATTGTTCGGGGGATGGCGGCTGGTTCGCGTGCGTGGCCGTCAGGCGGAGCAACTGATTAGCGCGCTGACAGTCCGCGGCTATCGCATGTGGAAGGTCAGGCGGTATGGGGACGAGCTCGAAGGACTTCTGACGCAAGCGGGATACGATGTTTTAGCGGTCTTGGCGGAAGAGCTGGGAACCGAGGTCCGGTCGCTGCGGCAGGGGGGGCTGCCGTTTCGATGGCGCCAGGTGAAGGGGCGGCCCTTCCTTTTGGCGGGGCTCGCCACCGCTTGGCTCATGGTGCTCTATATGACGTCTCATATTTGGGCCATTGAGGTGGTGGTCCCCAACCTGTCCATCGCGCAGCAGGAGCGGCTCATCCATACCGCCGAGGTTTCGGGGTTGCGGGTTGGCGCGAGCCGCAGCCATCTCAATATTCCCCATATTCGCCGCCTGATGCTGCAGGACCTGCCCGAATATTCCTGGATCGGGATTCACACCCAAGGCATGGTCGCGTTCATCGATGCGGTGAAGTTGGTCAATCGGCCTCCCAACCATTTGCCTACCAAACTGGTGGCCACCGCGTCGGGCAAGGTCACCGCCGTGTATGTCTACATGGGGGCGGCGGAGGTGTTGCCTGGGGAAACTGTGCAACGCGGACAAACTCTCATCAGCGGCGTAGTCTCGGGTGAACTGCCGATCCAGCCGGAAGGGGCCAAAAAGCCGATGGAAGAGAGTGTCGTGACGCCCGCCGAGGGTCAGGTGATGGCCGATGTCACCTATCGCGTGAAACTGTTTCAGCCCTTGCGGGAGCGCCGGCTGGTGACTACCGGGCGAGTCTACGTGGAACGCTTTTTAGAGCTGGATCAGAGTGCGGTAGTCACTATCCCCAGCTTGGGCGCGATGCCCTTCCAGCGCTACCAAGTGCAAAAAAATGTTGAGGCGATAGGGTTTGCGGGAGTCGACCTGCCGGTCCGGCTAATCCAGATAGTATATAATGAAGAGGTAGAGCACACGGTGCCGCTGACGCTTAAGTCGGCGGCAGAGCGGGGCCGCCAGCGCGCCCTTCAGGCGATGCGAAAGCGGGTGCCGCGCGATGGCGTCCGCGTCGCGCGGTCTGAAAGGATTGCGGCCGCCAAGGGCGGCGTATGGGTGACCCTGACGTGGGTGATGAACCGAAATATTGCTGTGCCGCCCGGAGCGGCTAAAAAACCATAGAGGGGGACACCGGTTGGCACAAGGCCAGTGGGTCATCCAAGACAATCAAGCTGCCACGTTGTTGATGGGGCGTGGCGACGAACATCTGAAGGCCCTAGAGAAAGCGTTGCACGTGAAGTTGACGGCTCGCGGAAATGTAATTGCCATTCAAGGTCCAGGACATGACCAAGATCGGACGCGGCGAGTTCTCGATTTGCTGGCTGAATGGGTGTATGCGGGACAACCGTTGCGCCCCAATGTGGTAGAATCGGCGGTCCGCGCGGTGTCGGAGGGTGCGGAGCGCCAATTTCTGCATTTGCTGACGGAGAACATCTACACCACCACCTCTGGGCGTGTGGTGCGTCCTCGCACCTTGGGACAGCAGGTGTACATCGATGCGGTGCGCGAGAACACGCTTGTTTTTGGAGTCGGTCCAGCAGGAACCGGGAAGACCTATTTGGCCATGGCGATGGCCGTTTCGGCCTTGAAGGCGCACGAAGTCGAGCGCATCGTCCTAACCCGTCCGGCAGTCGAGGCGGGCGAAAAGCTGGGGTTTCTGCCCGGTGCCCTGGAAGACAAGGTGGATCCCTATTTGCGTCCCTTGTACGACGCGCTGTATGACTTGTTGGGTTCGGAGGCGGTCGACAAGTATCGGGAGCGCGGCAATATTGAGGTGGCCCCATTGGCCTATATGCGTGGGCGAACCCTGAATCAGAGCTTCATCATTCTCGATGAGGCGCAAAATACCACCTATGAGCAGATGAAAATGGCGTTGACGCGTCTTGGAGAAGGCTCCAAGATGGTGGTAACAGGGGATGAAACGCAAATTGACTTGGGGCGTGGGCAACGCTCCGGGCTCAAGGTCGCCTCGAAAATTTTAGATGGGGTAGACGGCATTCGGGTGGTGCGCTTGACCGACCAGGATGTGGTGCGCCACCCTTTGGTTGCGAAAATCATTCAGGCGTATCAACGGTTTGAGGAGGGGCAAGGGGACAGCAATCATGAAGAAAACTCCCAGTGAGGGGGGCGGAACGTTTCGTCTCGGTGACCGTTATCCATGGCTGAATGACGGAAGGGCACCGCAATTCGGGATTGCGGTGTTGTCATGGCTATTGATTATTGCCATTTTTACCGTGACGCTGTTCTCCCATCGGGTGGATTTGGCGGCTGGAGACTTGGCGCCCCGCACAATCGTAGCCCCCTACGGCGTCGTGGACTGGGCGCAAACCGCCAAAGCCCGTCAGCAGGCCATGTCTTCGGTGTCGGATGCATACAGCACCAATCCGCACGTGCTGCAGCAACAAAAGACGAAGGCGGCGAATGACTTTGCCTATATCTCGGCACTGTCGCAGGACACTGCCGCGCCTCTTCAGCAGCGCGGATCGGCCCTTCAGTCCGCCATCCCCATTGGGCTTCCGAATTCGGTGTGGGAGACCGTGTTGACCTTGACACCAGCCGAGCTGTCCCAGTTGCAGCAAGATACGCTGGTCACGCTGTCTTCGGTGATGGCAGGCAATGGGGTCCGCAACAACACGCTAGGCCTGGATGAGGCGCGGGGATTCGCCGCCAAATTGGTGGCTCAGGAAACCAGCGACTCAGCTCTGAAGCTGTTCCTCACCTCCTATACCCAGTCGCTGATTGTCCCCAACACCTTTTTGAATCAGCAGGAGACCCAGGCGCACCGGCAAGCCGCGGCAAACCGGGTGCCGGTGGTCAAGATTTTGAAGGGGGAAGTGGTGGTCCAGGCGGGACAGGTGGTCACTCCCGCTGATGTCGAGGTGCTGCGCCAGTTGGGCCTCTTGAATCAGGGCCTGGACCTGGGGCCGGTATTGGGATCGATTATCTTCGCTACGGCGCTGGTCGCCCTGATTGGCGGCTACTTCTGGTTCCTTAAGCGCAAGCTGCTCGATTCCTGGCGTGTGGTCGCGATGACTGGGTTGATAACGGTGGTGGGGCTTGCGGCGGCCGATACCTTGAGCGCGGTGCCGGGACTCAGCTACTTGGTGGTGCCGACTGCGGCCATCATGATTACGGCGCTGGTGGATTCGGGACTGGGGCTGGTCATCGCCGGTATCCTTGCCTTGGCGGTTGCCGTGCTCACGGGAGCGGACCTGAATGTGGCGTTGGTGTCCTTCTTTGGCGGCATTGCGGGGGTATTCGGAACCAGCCGCCTATCCCAGCGCTATGACATCCTTAGAGCGGGGCTTTTGGTGGGGTTGGTCAATCTGCTGGCGCTCTTGGGGCTGGATGTGATGGAAACGGCGGGCTTGCTTCAGGCTCAAGTATGGCAATACTTGGTCTGGGCCTTGGTGGACGGTGTGTTTGCATCCATCCTGGCTATGGGATCCATTCCTCTTTTGGAGGGTCCCTTCGGGGTGATTACCGCCATGAAGCTCATTGAGCTTTCCAATCCCAATCAGCCGCTGTTGCGGAAGCTCCTGGTGGAGGCGCCTGGCACCTACCACCACAGCATTATGGTGGGGAATCTGGCTGAGGCTGGCACCGAAGCGGTGGGAGGCAACTCCCTTTTGGCTCGTGTGGGCGCTTACTACCACGACATTGGCAAGTCCAAGCGGCCCTACTTTTTTGTCGATAATCAATTTGGGGCGGAAAATCCCCATGACCGACTGGCTCCCACCTTGTCCGCGCTGATTATCTCATCGCATGTGCGCGATGGCATTGAGCTGGCGCGGGAGTATCGCGTGCCCGAGCCCATTCTCAACTTCATTCAACAGCACCACGGCACCACCTTAATTCGCTACTTCTATCAGAAGGCGGTGGACCAGGACAACGGCGACGGAGTGGAAGAGAGCGACTTTCGGTATGACGGACCGCGGCCGCAGTCCAAGGAGACAGCCATTGTCATGCTTGCTGACGCCAGCGAGGCAACAGTACGCACGTTGAAGAACCCGACTCCGCAAGCCATCGAGCAAGTGGTGCGGCGCTTGATTAAAGAACGTCTGGAAGATGGACAATTAGACGAGTCCAATTTGACACTGAAGGAATTGGACGTCATCGCGCGAACCTTTACGCGGGTGCTGACCGGAGTATTCCATCAGCGGATCGAGTATCCCGACCGGGTCATCAAGGAGATGGAGAGGAGCCGAGGCAATGGAAATCGCGGCGGAAAGCCACCCCGAGTGGTGCGCAGAATGGGAGGAGATAGCTCGTCAGGCGGCCCACGCCGCTCTCGTTAATTTGGGCGAGAGCGAGGAGGCGGAACTCTCGCTGCTTCTCACGGACGACGCAACAGTCCACGAGCTAAATCGGACCTATCGGGGCGTGGACAAGACCACTGATGTGCTGTCGTTCAGCCAACGGGAGGGCGAAAATCCCGATGAGTGGGACACGCTCTTGGGGGACGTCATCATTTCGGTGGAGCAGGCGCGTCGACAGGCGGAAGAGTATGGACACAGCATGGCGCGCGAAGTCGGATTTCTGACCGTGCATGGTGTGCTGCATCTTTTGGGTTGGGACCACGAGGAGCCCGATGACGAACGGCGGATGATGGCCAAAACGGAGGAAATTCTTCTCACTGTGGGGCTCACGCGTGAGGCCCCGTAAATACGCCTTTTTGAGGGCCTTCCGATACGCGGGCGAAGGCATTTGGGCGGCGCTCCGCACGCAGCGCAATTTGCGCGTGCATGTCACGGTGGCGCTTTTGGTGACGTGCTTCGGATGGATGGTGGGGCTGAGACGCTGGGAGTGGGCCGCGATTCTGGTGACATTTGGCATGGTCATAGGTCTGGAATTGGTCAACACGGCTGTCGAAGCGCTGGTCGACCTGGCGAGCCCGCGCTACCACCTGCTGGCCAAACTGGCCAAGGATTCCGCGGCGGGTGGCGTGCTGGTGGCCGCGGCCGCGGCGGTCGGTTTGGGCCTTTTGGTGTTTCTGCCGGCGCTAGGAAATTTTGGGCATGATTTTATGGTACGATGGCGTCAAAGCCCTAGTCTCGTCATCGCCGTCCTGGTGGTGCTGGCGCTAGGTTATCTCGTATTATGGACCGTGGTGCCCCAAAAGGAACACCCCGAAGGAGGCCAGAACCATTTCGGCGAGACACATTGAATGGATTCCCATTGTGGCTCTCATTGTGGTGGTGGCCGTTTCGGCGTTGTACTCCATGGCGGAGACAGCGATGATGGCGTTGTCCCGGGGGAAAATCCGCACGTTGTCTGAAAATCCGCATGCTGAACGATTATCCAATCTGTTGCGGTCACCCAATCGGTTGTTGGGCACGGTCTTGGTTGGCAACAATTTAGCCAACATTCTCGCCTCCACGCTGGCTACCGCCCTGTTTCTCAGTATCTTCCCGAAATCCGGGGTCCTTATCTCCACCGTGGTGATGACGCTCTTCATTCTCCTGGCCGCGGAAATCACGCCCAAGACCTTTGCGGCTCACAACGCGGAGCGGGTGGCATTGCGCTTGGCGCCATTCCTGGCCGCATCCGCCAAGGTTTTCTACCCGATCGTGCGCATTCTGACCTGGGTTGGCGTCGGGGTCATCCGTCTTCTGGGAGGGAAGGCTGAAGGCGGGCGACTCATGACAGAAGAGGAGTTGCGGACCCTGGTGGAAGTGGGCGAAGAGCAGGGAATTCTTGAAGCGAATGAGCGGGATATGATTCAGGGCATCTTTGACTTCGGCGATACCGTGGTGCGGGAAGTGATGGTGCCGCGCATCGACGTGCAAGCGCTGCCCGAAACCGCCAGTCTGGGCGAGGTGTGGGACACGTTGGTGGAATGGGGCCATTCCCGCGTTCCCATCTACCGCAACACCATCGACGACATCACGGGCGTCATTTATGCCCGTGACATTTTGGCCTATGGCCGCGAAAAGCCGCTGGACACCCCGGCGCGCGACTTGGCGCGTCCGGTGCAGTTTGTTCCGGAAACCAAGAAAATAGACAGCCTGTTCGCAGACTTTCGCCGCCAGCACACCCAAATCGCCGTGGTGATGGATGAATACGGCGGCACTGCCGGAATCGTCACCATTGAGGATTTGCTGGAGGAAATCGTCGGAGAGATTCAGGACGAATACGATGCCGAAGAGGTGCCGTTGAAGCAACTCGCCCCCGGCGTGGTGGAAGTGGCGGGCTTGTACGCGTTGGACGAATTGAATGAGCGCCTTGACTTGGAGCTTCCCCACGAGGATTTCGATACCGTCGGCGGTTTGGTGCTGCACTTGTTGGGGCGGGTGCCGATTGAGGGCGAGGTGGTGCGGGTGGACAACGTGGAGATTACGGTGGCTCAAGTGGAAGGTCGGCGGGTGTCCCGGGCCATCGTCCGCATCTTGCCTGCTCCTGCCAACGAATGATAGGGTTGCCACTCGGCGGACAGGCTACATAGAAAAGGGGAACCTGAATGGACCAAGAACTCTGGAAAGCTGCCCTGGCGGCTCAACAACATGCCTATGCCCCGTACTCCCATTTCTCTGTGGGGGCTGCCATCCGGTGCGGGGATGGGAGCATTGTCACTGGAGCCAATGTGGAAAATGCCAGCTACCCTTTGGGGTGCTGTGCTGAGAGAACCGCGGTGAACAGCGCGGTGGCACAGGGCCATCGACAATTTCGGGAGATTGTGATCGTGGGACCCGGCCCGGACCTTATCAGCCCATGCGGGGGATGCCGCCAAGTGTTGGCGGAATTCGGCGACATGGTGGTGGTGATGACGGAGTCCAGCGGCAGGGTTCGGCCCCGCATCATGCGTGTGTCGGAATTATTGCCGGCGCGCTTTACCAAGGAGGATCTTGATGGGGTATAAGTCGGGGTTTGTGGCCCTCGTGGGTCGGCCCAACGTCGGAAAGTCAACACTCTTGAACGCGCTCTTGGGGCGCAAGGTGGCCATTGCCACTCCCAAGCCGCAAACCACCCGCAATCGGATTGTGGGCATCTTGCACCGCCCCGACGCGCAAATTGTCTTGGTGGACACCCCCGGCATGCATCGCGCCGAGCATAAGCTGGGCCAGCGGATGAATAAAACCGCCCGTCTGAGCGCCAAGGACGCGGATTTGATTTGGCATCTTGTGGACATCAATCGGGCGCCCAATCAAGAGGACCGTTGGGTGGCCAACTTTTGCCGCGAGAGCCAAATCCCCACATGGCTGATTATGAACAAGGCGGATTTGGTGGAGCACGTGAAAGAGCGCTGGGATCCATATCGCGCCTTGATGGACTACCAAAACCAGTTTGTTATCTCAGCCCAACAAGAAACGGGCCTCGAGGCGTTGGTGGAGCAGACGCTCGCGTTCATGCCGGAGGGGGCGCCCTATTACCCCCCAGACATGGTCACTGACCAAAGTGAGGATTTCTATGTGGGGGAAGTCGTGCGCGAGCAGGTCCTCGAGCTAACCCGCGAGGAAATTCCCTATTCGGTGGCGGTGGTGGTGGATGAACGCGTCGCCCGTCGGCCGGACCTGACCTATATTCGGGCTACCATTTATGTAGAGCGGGAAGGACAGAAAGGCATTTTGATCGGGGAGGGCGGGAAGATGCTGAGAGATATCGGCCGGCGCTCCCGCACCGAGTTGGAGTCCTACTACAGCCATCAGGTGTTTTTAGATCTGTGGGTGAAGAGCCGGGAGCGATGGCGCGATCAGGATGCCTGGCTGCGGCGGTTGGGTTACGAGGACCCGGAGCGGTAACGTGGCCATTTATCATGACCAGGTCATTACCTTGCGGGCCCGTGCCTATCGCGACCACGACACGCTCTTGACCGTTTTTGGCCGCAAGAACGGCAAGTTCGGCGCCATCGCCAAAGGCGCCCGTCGGCCCAAAAGCAAGTTGACCGGGCAAATCAACCCGCTGTCATTCAGCGTGGTTACCTTCTATCACGGGCGGTCCAATTTGGATACCGTGACAGAGGCCGATCTGCAGCAGGGCTTCCCTCGCATTCCAGAGGACTTGGAAAGATTGGGGTGGGCGATGGTGCTGGCCGACGTGGTCGACCAGCTGTGGCCGGAGCGGGAGCCGTCCGAAGAGAGCTTCCTTGTGCTGTTGAGCGCCTTGGATGCCTTGAATGCGGGTCGATCGGCGGCTACCGTGGGATTGGCCGCGGGATTTCGGTTTCTGGCCATTGCCGGATTTGCGCCCGACTGGAACCAGTGCAGCGCCTGTCATGAGCCCTTTACGGCCGGCCCGATCGTGTGTGACGTAGAGCTGGGGGCGCTGTATTGCCCCAATTGCCGCGCGGCCGGCTCCCCGGTTCAACAGCGGATTAGCCTCGGAAGTCTCCGTAGTTTACAATATTGGCTGAAAGAACATCCCAAAAAGTTTGGACAAGCTGAGGTCAAGGGCACCATGAAGGAGGAGCTGCAGGAGCTCTTTTTTCGGTATCTGCTTCACGAAACCGCCCGGCCGCTGAAGTCCTACGACTTTTTAGCAAACATCAATCGCCTCCAATAAGGGCCCAGATAGGTGGTAACGTGTGACAATCGAGGACTTGATCTTAACGTTGAAGCAATATTGGCGCCAGCACGGGGTGCTCCTGGCGGAGCCCTACGACTTGGAAATGGGAGCCGGGACCATGAACCCGCTCACCTTCTTTCGGGCGTTGGGCCCGGAGCCCTTCCGCGTTGGCTACGTGCAGCCCAGCCGGCGCCCGGTGGATGGCCGATACGGCGAGAATCCCAATCGTCTCTATCAGCATCATCAATACCAGGTCATGCTGAAGCCCGCTCCTGATGACGTGATTGAGCTCTACCTCAAATCGTTGGAGAGTTTGGGGCTCGACCGCAAGCAGCATGATGTCCGGTTTGTGGAGGACAACTGGGAAGCCCCGACCATCGGGGCGGCCGGGTTGGGCTGGGAAGTGTGGCTGGATGGCATGGAGGTTACGCAATTCACCTACTTCCAGCAGATGGCGGGTCAAGAATGCCGCCCGGTCGCCGTGGAAATCACCTACGGGATCGAACGACTGGCCAGCTACTTGGTTGGGGTTGATGATGTGTGGTCGGTGGAGTGGGCGCCCGGGGTCAGCTACCGAGAGCTCTATGGCCGAGTGGAGTGGGAACAGGCCACCTATAGTTTCGAGGCAGCGGATCCTAGCCTGCTGGTCCAGCTGTTCGACCTCTACGAGGCGGAGTCGAAGCGGCTGCTGGATTTGGGATTGGAGCGGCCTGGCTATGAATACATGGTCAAGGCCAACCATTTGTTTAATACCCTGGACGCGCGCGGCGCCATCGCCGTAGTGCAGCGTCAAGCGTACGTGGGCCGTCTTCGGCAATTGGCGCGCCGAGCGGCGGAGGTTTACCTAGGGAGGACGACAGCCAGTGTCTAACGA
>JAKADO010000140.1 GCA_021820485.1 Bacillota bacterium | reverse complement strand
ACCACGACCCAGAGCAGGAAGCCGACATGGTGTTGCGTGAGGTGTATGGGGCGCTGAAGGACAAGGGGTATAACCCCATTAGCCAATTGGTAGGCTATTTGTTGTCTGGGGATCCGGCTTACATCACGAGCCACATGGGAGCCCGCAACCTCATTCGGCGATTGGAGCGGGATGAGCTTTTGGAAGAGTTGTTGCGCCAATATGTGCGTCACCTTGAACTCACCTCCCAGGATGGCTAAACGCATAATGGGGCTTGACGTGGGGGATAAATGGATCGGGGTAGCCGTGAGCGATGAGACGGTCTTGATCGCGGAGGCGTTGCAACCGATCAAGCGACGCAACCTGCCCGATGATCTAGCTGAAATTAATCGGCTCGCCACAACGTGGAATGTCGGGCAAATTGTGGTAGGATTGCCTTTGAACATGAATGCGACTGTTGGACCGCAAGCCGAAAAGACGCTCACGTTTGTGGGCCGGCTTAAAACCGCGTCCAGCTTGCCCGTTGCCACATGGGACGAGCGTTTGACAACCCAACAAGCGGAGCGCATTCTCATTCAGCAAGACGTCCGCCGCGAGAAACGCAAGGCTCGGATTGACGGGCTGGCGGCGGCCTTGATTTTGCAGGGTTACCTGGACCATGAGCGCATGGTTCGACTAAGGGAGGAGTCTCACATGGCTGACGACAAAGATTTGGAAGCTGGTTTTGCCGAAGAAGAAGATGAAATCATCACCTTGACCGACGACGAAGGCAAGGAGCACGAGTTTGTCGTGGTCGACGTAATCGAGGTATCGAGCAAGGAGTATGCCATCTTACTGCCTATCGATACGGAGGAAGATGAAGAAGCCGAGGCTGTCATCCTGCGCCTTGAGAAGGACGCCGATGGGGATGATGTCTTGGTGGACATTGAATCTGAGGAAGAGTGGGAGCAAGTTGCGCAGGCTTATGAAGAGTTGCTCGACGATGAAGGTGACGAATAGCGGCCGTCCATCGGCTGTGGTCTTGTGATTGCGCCATTCATGGGTCGTCAGCGCGGATGGCGTGTGCGAAAACGCTTCTGGGTGGGGGCGGCCCTTATAGCGGCCGCCCTTTTTCTGGTGGGATATGTTTCGTGGTTGTTTCAGCCCGTGAATTCCCACAGTCGGGTGGTCCGGTACTTCCGCGTCTCGTCGGGTCAAAGCGCCGATCAGGTGGCGGCAAGCCTTAAAGAGGCCGGCATTATCCGCAGCGCATTGGCTTTTGAGGTTCTAAGCCGTTGGGACCACCTGGCGACGCACCTAACTGCTGGGGTATACCGATTATCGCCGCGCGATTCCTTGCGGCGCATTCTGGACACGATGCGCCGGGGTGATGTGGTCACGATCAAGGTCGCCATTCCCGAGGGATTTACGGTCCAGGAAGTTGTCTCCCGATTAGTCCACGCCCATATTGGCACGGCGGTGCAGTATCAGGCATTGGAGCGCTCTCCGCTGCCAGGCATGCCTGTCCCGGCGGCTGGCGTCCGAGATGCGCTGGAGGGATACTTGTTTCCCGCGACGTACCAGTTCCCCTATGGGACAACCCCGCGTCAGGCACTCATGACCATGTGGGAAACCTTTCAGTCCCGGGTGGTGCAGGGGGTCTATGATCATGCGCATACCACACTCACGCTGTCACAGTGGGTGACTCTCGCCTCCATCGTGCAGGCTGAAGACGAGAAGGGCAGCCAGGCCTCTGAAGTGGCGGCTGTTTTCATGAACCGCCTGTCGGCCCACATGCCCTTTCAATCGGATGCCACAGTGCGCTATGCCATGGGCCATCCGGTAGCTGGCGGCTTGAGCATTGGCGATCTCAGCTATAGGTCGCCCTATAACACCTATCTGCATGCGGGAATTCCGCCAGGGCCGATCGACAATCCCGGTTTGGCGATGTTGAAGGCGGCGCTCCACCCGGCTCATGTGCCGTATCTTTACTTTTTGTCGCTTCGCAGCGGAACCATGCTGTTTGCGACAACCTACCAGCAGCATCTGGCTAATATTGCGTATGCCAACAGCCATCCCAACAGCTAAGGTTTGAGAATGGAGAAAACTGGAAAAACTTCCTTTAGGGTGTAGAGCGGCTAAAGGAGGTTTTTTTGATGTCTTGGAATCGTCGAACTGTTGTGACCTCATCGGCGGCCACTACGGCAGCATTGGCGTTGATGGCCGCGATCATTGTCATGCGGCTTAATGCGAACGGCCCCGCGTCAGGACCTGCTTGGAGCATGTCCGCGAGCCTGGCCGGGCCAGTGTGGGGCAGCCATGGGCGCGTCATGACTCGGCAGGTCACGCGCCCGGCGCTGCTGGTGGTGCCGGCGGAACTGTCGGCTTCACTCAAGTCCCGACTGGCACGGGCCATGGGAAGTCCATTGGGAACGGAAAACATCCTATGGATGGCCGGTGCAGGCCCCCAACGTTATTGGACCGGAAAACATCTGAAGGGGATTAGCCCGGTCCGGGCAGCCGTTTGGGTGCCGCGGATTGGCGCTTCCTCCAGTCTTATCATGATGGCTGCGCGGTCCAGCGGGGCGGTGAGTCGTGGTCCCTGGACATGGCGTCGGGGAGCATACCGCCTTTCCGGATCGGCTAAGTCCGTCCATACCACGGTGAACGCATCGCTGACACAATCTTTGGCGCCTCTGGTTGCGCCTGGCGGTGCTGTGTTTGTCGTCGGTAGGCAAGGGGCACTATTGGCGGGGGTGGGTGCGCCCTCAGGCCAGGGGGCCCTATGGCGCCCGGAGCCGGCTGGGATGGCCGTGCTTCCGCCATTGCTCGGACTGGCGTTGCAGCGGAACGCCGTGTACCAAGCGCTCGATGGAGGCCAATCAACCCTCTCTGCCATTGCGGCGGCCTGGGGAGAGAAGGGATTGAGCGAATCGGTGGCGGCGCTCGGATTCGGGTCGTCGAAGGTCGGCGCCATGACGCTCGCAGCGCCGCGTGTGTCCTCGCCTCTTTCGGCCAATGCGCTTGAGCAGGGGCAGGGACTTTCGCCGACCCCGCTCGAGGTCGCGCGCAGCTACCTGCCTTTTCTTGATCAGGGACGATTCCCGCCGTTGGCGGTCTCAACGGATTCACGGCCAGCCCGGATCCGGGCGATTGCAGCGAAGAGCGCACTGAGCCAGGTTTTGAGTCAACTCCCTCAGGTCAAGGTCGGCTCGATGGTGTTCCGCGTTTGGCGTCCACAGGGACTTTACGCCGTGGTGCTCGCACCGCGCGTCGGTGTGGAGGCGGTGCTGGAGGGCCCGGCGACCCGGAACACCATGGCCGCATTGGCAATCCTCGCCGCGCAACGGCCCTAAAGGACGGCAGGAGTCGGGCACCGCCATCGCGAACCTCTCATGAAGGGGTGGAATGATGAGGCAGGCTCGCCGACTAACTTGGATGGGGCTTCGGGGATGGATCATCATGGGTGCATGGGTCTGGGCTCTCCCGGTATTGATGGTCTGGGGATGGACCGGCAGTCAAGCCCGGCTGGGATGGGGACTCGCCACGGGGGAAGCTGTGGTCACATGGGCGGCCATGGTGGTGGTCCGGGGCGCTGCGGTGCTTCTCTACAACTACGTAATCTCATCGCATTGGCCCTTCACCTTCATCACGGACGACACACGGCTCTTCGAGGTTCCGCTTTGGCCCAACATTATTGCCAGCGGGACCGGGGCGGTTCCCTCAGGGCTGGCGATGGCGGTGTTGGCAAACCTATGGGGATGGACGGTAGTGCTGCCGAACCGGTGGACATTCACGCTGGTGGTTGTCCCAGCGATGGCGTGGATTTACGCACTGGGCACATTGGTCCTGTATAATCGACTTGTTGTGCCCTGGTTCGGCCCCATTGACGTCGAAATTCAAGAGCAGGGCGGGCGCCGGCGACTGGCTGGCATGCGCGCCCGGTCTGTTCGGCGCGCCATCAGTCTCGTGACCTTTGGATGGCTGGGAACTCTGCTCTTGGTGGGCGCGCTGGTGGCCGGCATTCTACTCACCGCGGTTGCGCATCATTTCCCAGCAGGGGCATTCGGAGCCGAGGTGGCAGCGTTTGGGTTGGCTCTCGCCGCGTTCATCGGATACTGGCTGGCCGTTGTCGTGGGGCTGTGGTACGGTCTGGGCGCCCGCGTTTACCAGTGGTGGAGAGGAAAGGGCGGGGGATTGGATTGGCAGGACGTCCGGGATGAGGTGAATGTATGAAGAGCATCAAATATGCGGCGGAGATCGCGCCCCCAGCGTTAAATGGATTTCGCGAGAGCGTGCTCTTGTGGTACCGAAACCATGGTCGCGACTTGCCTTGGCGGCGGACCAACGATCCATACGCCATTTTGGTTTCTGAAATCATGCTGCATCAGACTACGGTGGCGATCGTAGAGCCGGTGTTTCAGGAATTCCTGCGGGCGTTTCCCACCATTGAGGCGTTGCACGAGGCTCCTTTGGATGCCGTCAAGGCCATTACCGACCCTCTGGGATACAAAGTTCGCGGGCGGTGGCTGAAGGAGATTGCCCGTGTTGTTGTCGAAGACATGGACGGGCAGTGGCCACGAACGGTGGAAGGCTTG
>JAKADO010000139.1 GCA_021820485.1 Bacillota bacterium | reverse complement strand
GGCCCGGCTGAAGCTGGCCGAGGCGGCTTTTAGCTTCTGGGATAACGAAAGCGATGCCGACTATGACCGTCTATGATTCCGGTTCTGTGGTGCTTATATCATTTCCCTTTACCTCCCTCGACGCCTTCAAGAAACGGCCAGCCGTGGTCGTGAACCGCCGGTCCTACCAGGAGGCCACGCACGACATCGTGCTGGCGGCGGTCACGAGTCAAGTGCATGATGGACCCGGGGACATGGCGTTGCGTGATCGGTCGGAGGCTGGGTTGCTCAAACCGTCATGGCTCCGAACGGGCAAGCTAGCTGGTCACCGTGCGCGAATCGCTGATTTTGCGAGAGCTCGGACGGCTCACCCCGGATGACTGGAACAACACCAAGGAGCAGTTGAGCGTAGGGTTGGCCAATTAAGGCGCCATGTATTGATACTTCATCACCTTCCACCTCGCGCCTAGAAACTTTCCTTCCCGGACCATTTCTATGTACGATTTACTTCATGGTGCGAATCGTGGGTATTCGGGGGCGAGTGCATGTGCGTGAGGGTCGTGAGCTGCATGGCACCATGATACTTGAGCTCGACTTGGTATAATACCGGTGAGCGCGTGTGAAACGGAAATAGGAGCATGGGAGGGATAATTATGACAGACCAGCACCGGCGCATTCTGACCGAGGCGATGGCCTTACCACCCATGGACCGTGCTGAATTGGTCGAGCAATTGCTGGCCAGTTTTGATTTCCCGGAGCGGGCCGAAATTGATGCGGCGTGGAGCACGGAGGCCGAAGATCGTTTGAGGGCGTACGAACGGGGAGACGTGGAGGCCCTGCCGGCCGAAGTGGTATTTCGTCGGATTCAACGGCCGCCCAGCAAATGACGGTCGAATTTCTCCGGACGGCCGCGGCCGAGTTGGAGGACGCGGGGCCTATTACAACGGGCAAGGCGAAGGACTCGGGTACGATTCCGCCCCCGTTTCAGGACACTCGCGATCTCCTTCGCCGCGTAACACCGCAATTGGGCATTTTACACCCTCACCGGCGTCCGATGGTCGAGCCTAGCGGCCACCCTGGCTGCCATCTCCACGGGAGACCAAAAGTTTCCGTGAAGCTGGCGCTCGTTGTAGTCTTGAATCCACTGGCTCACGGCGTAGTACGCCTCCGCAAATGTTGTAAATTCTTGAGCCAAGCATTCACGGTCCAGTTGAGCATGCCAGGATTCGATGTGGGCGTTCATATTGGGGGTGGCCACGGGAATTCTCTCATGATCAACCCCCAGTTCCTCACAGCGGACTTCGAACGTGTGCGCCGTAAATTGCGGGCCATTGTCCGTTCTGATCACGGGCGACTCGGAGCCCCATTCGGGGCGCCTCCGGTCTACGGCTTGGGACAGGGTTCGCGCGGCGTCAACGGCCCGGCACGATAAGCCGATGTGGTACGCAATAATTTGCCGGTCGCACACATCGAGGATGGCTTGCAGGTAAAAAAACCGATCTTCGCCCGCGATATACCCATAAGTGATATCCGTCTCCCACAGCTGGTTTGGCCGGGTAACCACCCAGTTCCGCGCCAGGCGGCGGGGATGCTGCGGCTTGCGTCGCCGCTGGGGCCACAACAAGGCCATACTCTTCAGCAGGCGGTAGACTTTCTTGAAGCTAATCACCACGCGGTATCGGCGGTGCAAGACCCCGGTGATTTTATGGTAGCCGTATTGGGGATTGTCCGTCTCCAGAATCTCCACGATCCAATTCAGGATTTGTCCATCCGGGATTTTCGTGCCCTCTCGCGTCACACTATACCCCCGGGGCGCACGCCCCGGCGCTTGGTGGCGTCGGTCCGGATGCGGTTGGCGTTGCCGTTGGCTCCACGCGTAAAACGTCCCCCGTGGCAATTGCACCGCGGCACAGAGAGCCTTCACGGTCGCCTGGGGACGCCGATCCCGCCAGGCTTCCACGTGTTCGCACAATTCGGTCACGGACGGATCCCCTTTTTTTTGAGAAGATCCTGCAGTATCGCGATTTGGAGCTCTTTCTCGCCGAGAAGCCGTTTCAACTGTTCATTCTCATCAGCCAGACTCCGCGCGTCGGGATCAGGATAGGCTTCTTGCTTGGCCTCGCGCACCCATCGGCGCACCGTTCCGGGTTGCATTTGATGTCGACGGCCCACGAGGCTGGCATTCCCGGTCTCTTTGACCTCACGAAGAACTTGCGACTTAAATTCAGCCGTATACGTTGGACTCATCTCACGGTCTCCCCCTTGAATATTTTTAGACTATCAGGAGAGATCGGTCGTGTCATGTTTCCCTAGGGGGCTTAAAAGGAAGCATTAACGGGCCACAGCCGGCGTCGAACGCTCCAGGTATGACCTTGCTCTGGTCGGTCACACAAGGCAACACCTGCTGGTTCGCGCACGTTGGGGACTCCCGGGCCTATCTCGTCCGCGGCGATCAAGTCGGGGCGCTGACGACGGATATGACGCCGGCTGGCCAACGCGTCCGTGATGGCTGCCAGCCCTGGGAGCATTAGAACACCGCTCGGGACGCCCACATCCTCCTATCCGGTCTCGGCCATACCCCCATGCTCGTCGAGGTTTTTTCGGTGGAGTGGTAGCCCGGCGATGTGGTCATTCTCACCACAGACGCCCTGAACACCGTGCCCCTTGCGCGTTGGCCCCAGCTTATCCGGGATCGGTCGGTGACGGACATTCTCAACCTGCGCCCGTGGTCCGACAACGCAACGCTGGTGTTTCTGCGCAATCCCATGCGCCACTAATCATTAGACAGAAGACGCCGGGCGAGGGTATACTACAGATGCATTGGACTCTCTTATCGACATGCCAGGATTTGGACTTCGTTGTCTATCGCGAAGGAGGAGAATCCAATGGCACGAGGTCAGCGCAACCTTGACGGCAGAATCGGCATAGTTATGTCTGCCGGGTCGATGTAATAGGAAAGCCCCCGCCCTTGAGTAAGGCGGGGGCTTTCCGTGTTGTTTTACCTTATCCCTTTTACGATTTCTACTAACAGCAGAATTACCGCAAGGATATCTTTTAGCGTCGACAACACGGAGCGCATTGTTGCTCTCTTACGATGCATACCGAATTGTCCTCCGTTGTTATTGGGAGACTTAACGCGGTTGAGTGATCCGCCCTCCCATGGACATCATAAATGCCCTTACAAACGCATGCCAATTTGATCGCCCGGTTTGATCAGTTTCCCTTCGAGACCCCTCACACCGGCTCTGCCGGTGTTGGTGCTCGGGCATCTTTTTTGTGAGGTGTTCGCTCATGCCGAATTGCGCAGCCATCAAGCAGACCGTGCGAATCGAAGACGTGATTGGGCGCGTAGTGTCGCTTAAGCGCCCAGGCCACTGGTTTGTGGGGCGCTGCCCGTTCCATCCCTATTCCCACCCCAATCTGGTGGTGTGGCCGAAAACAGGTACCTAAAAGTGTATGACCTACTCGCCGGGGCACGATGATGTCAAATCTCTCCCATCCTACATCAAGACTTAGATTCCGCGGGTCACCACGAGAAAACGCAGGGATTTAGCCGACGGGTTGTTTAGCCGGATCCGGGCCGTTGGAACCGGTGCTCGATGGGAACCTGGAGCATGTCTAAGATCCGCCGCGCGTGGGGTTGCACATGCGTCCACTGGTACCAGGTAATGGAGCCGTGGGACCGCTGTTCGATCCACAAGGTTCGAAGGGTATCCAAAATGACCCGTTCCGAGGGCTGCACGATGTGGCGCCCGTCGGGCAGGTCCACGGGCGGCTGGTCAACCATCGCGTGCCGAACCACCGCCCGCATGAAGCGGGCGAACTGCAGTGCGAGCAAGAGAACATACCCCAGCCCGACTACCCGCTCCGGCTTTTCGAGAAAGAAGGCGGTGAGATGGACCGGAGCCTTCATCCAGCGGAATCCGTGTTCATTTTGATCTTGCGCTTTGTATTCGCGGAGCGCGGTGGCCGCATCGCAGGTCCGATCGCTTGTCACCAAAATGAACGAGGACTCGCGCTCTCGCGCCTGTTGAATGCGCTCAGCACTGGGAGCCGTCCAGTGCCACTCAACGGTGTATTGGGTGATGGAGGTGGGTTCCACCCCGGCTTTTTGCCGCCCGCGCGGCCGCCGCACGATAACTTGCTCGGTTATGGTGGGCGTTACCGCATGCCATCGAATCGGTGCGAACCGTAGTTGTTCGGCACTCGCCGTTTCGGCATCGGCCCCCGACAGTGAAACACCTGCTTCGCCAGCTTTTTAGCCCGTTTTTCGACGCTCTGCGCTGCGCGGGCAATGGCCCGTTGCACGGTGTGCTCTTTCTTCTTTTCGAGCGCACTGGAATGATAGACAAAGGCCCGCGCGGGTTGCTCCTAAAGCGTGATATCGAATGTTCGAGCTTGATAGGTGGCGGACGTGGCTCGCCGCTTGGCGGCGAGGACCCCGAGATCCACCCACGGCGTCTGGTCGCTCCAGGCCTGGTCTTTCAACTGGTCGACGAGACCGAAGGTCGCCGGAAGGCGACCCAGCCAATGCATGTCGAGGGCGCGGATTTTGGTCAACGCCGCCGCCGTGATCACGGCGGAGTCGGCAATGTAG
>JAKADO010000056.1 GCA_021820485.1 Bacillota bacterium | reverse complement strand
GATTGGGGGGGCGGCCATCGACCAGGAGGGAAGCCCCTTTCCCCAAGCCACACGCCACATGGTCCATCGGGCCGATGCGGTGCTGTTGGGAGCGGTTGGAGGTCCGGCTTGGGCCAACCTTCCGGTCACGCCGGAAGCGGGGCTGTTGGCCCTGCGAGAGTCATTGGGGCTTTTTGCCAATATCCGCCCCTTCGAGGTGTTGCCGGGATTGGAGAACGTGTCCCCGCTGCGGAATCCGCCGCGGAGCGGCGTCATTATTCGAGAGCTTTTGGGGGGCTTGTACTACGGAAAGCCTCGAGAGCGGGTGCGGCGGGGTGACGGCGCATGGGAAGCCATTGACACCGCCCGCTATGCGGTGCCGGAGATTGAGCGCGTCGCGCGCATCGGGTTCCAGTTGGCGGCTCGCACGGGAGTGCCATTGGTGTCGGTGGACAAAGCCAACGTGCTGGAGACATCGAGATTGTGGCGGGAAACAGTGACCCGCGTGGGCGGGGAGTTCCCCGAGGTGCCGCTGGTGCATCGGTACGTGGATGCCGCGGCGATGGAAATGGTGCTGCATCCCGAACGCTATCAGGTGGTGGTTACCGAGAATCTCTTTGGGGACATTTTGAGCGACCTCACAGGAGGACTGGTGGGGAGCTTGGGACTCCTGGGATCGGCCACCGTGCGTCAATGGGGACCGGGACCGGGATTGTTTGAACCCATCCATGGATCCGCTCCGGACATTCAAGGTCAGGGCATCAGCAACCCCGTAGGCGCCATTTGGTCGCTGGCGTTGCTGTTGGAGTGGAGCTGCGGATTGACGGAAGCTGCCGCGTGGGTTCGGTCTGCCGTGCGCCGTGCCATTCAGGATGGCATCCGGACACCGGATTTGGGGGGCAGTGATGGGACCGAGGCCATGACTCAGCGCGTGCTGGATCATTTAGAGGCCGAAGCGAACTAAAGAGTATTGGAGGGATGTCCATGACCGGCGCCGAGCGGGTTTGGCAGACATTACGACAACGAGGAGTCGATTCAGTATTTGGGGTGCCGGGTGGGGCCGTCCTTCCTTTGGTGGATGCCCTGTCGGCATATCCCGACATGCCCTTTATCGTCACGCGCCATGAGTCCGCTGCGATTCATGCCGCGGATGGCTATGCTCGGGTAAGTGGGAAGCCGGGAGTGGCACTGGTGACATCGGGGCCCGGCGGGACCAATGCGTTGACGGGACTCCTGACGGCCATGACTGATTCGACCCCCATGGTGGTGCTCGTGGGCCAGGTGCCGACGACTCTGGTGGGTACGGATGCATTTCAGGAAGCAGACTTGTTCACCATGGCACTTCCCGTGGTGAAGCACAGTTGGAAGGCGGAACACGCCGATGACGTCGAGGCTATCGTTGACGCCGCCTACCGGTTGGCCTCGCATGGTCGGCCCGGCCCCGTGCTGGTGGAACTGCCCAAGGACGTGCAACTGCAGGCGGAGTCGCCTTCCCGGGCGCCGTCGGTGAGCGTGCCGCCATCCTCGGCATCACCTTCCTGGCAGATGCCTCCCTTGGTGAGGGCTCGACTGCGGTCGTACGTGAAGCGTGCCGAGCGCCCCGTTTTCTATATCGGCGGTGGGGTGGTATCGAGTGATACCTCAGACTGGATTCTGCAGTGGGCGGAACGGTACCACGCACCTGTGACCAGTACACTGATGGGGCTTGGGGCATTTCCAGCCGAGCATCCGTTGAGTCTCGGGATGCTCGGCATGCACGGCACCTATAGCGCCAATCATGCCATTCAGGAAGCGGATCTGATCATCGCCTTGGGAGTGCGTTTTGATGATCGGGTGACCGGTCGGCTGGACCGGTTCGCACCCCATGCGCGCATCATTCACGTGGAAGTGGATAAGGCTGAACGCAACAAGATTGTCACGCCGGATATCACCTTGGCCGGTGATTTGCGGGAAGTCCTGCCGGTGCTTAATCGTCTTATCCCCCATACACGGCATACGGATTGGATAAACCGCATCAAAACTTGGCAACGGGAACACCCGGTGCGCATTCCGGATGCACCGACCGGTCGTTTGGCCAGTCCACAAGTGCTCTCGCTGTTGTCACGGGTCCTGGCCGATGATGACGTGGTCGTTACGGATGTGGGTCAGCATCAAATGTGGGCAGCTCTCTTTGTGCCGCGCGGAAAACCCCGACGATTTCTCACTTCGGGCGGCTCAGGAACCATGGGCTATGGGCTCCCCGCGGCGATGGGCGCCCAAGTGGCCCGGCGCGACGATGGCCGGGTGTTGCTGATTGTGGGAGATGGCAGCTTCCAGATGAACTTGCAGGAACTGGCTACGGTCGCCCAGTTCCAATTGCCGTTGGTGATTATGGTGATGAACAATGGCGGCCACGGCATGGTGCGGCAATGGCAGGACTTGTTTCACGGCAAGAGGCGCCATGGCGTCGCGCTTCAAAACCCGGACTTTGCCGATTTGGCCCGCGTGTATGGCATTCGTGGCGTGACTGTGCAGACTGAAGGAGAACTTCTGGAAGTGTTTGCCCAAGCTGGCCGCGAATGGGGACCTTTGCTTCTGGAAGTCAAGATTGACCCAGACGAGATGGTCTTTCCCATGGTGCCAAGCGGGCACAGTCTCTCGGAGGTCATCGAAGGATAGCCGACATTATATATAAGGAAGTGCAGCATGGCACGCACGATTTATTTCAACGGAGCATTGCTTCCCGAGGATGAAGTGAGGATTTCCCCGTTCGATCATGGTTTCTTGTATGGGGATGGCATTTTTGAAGGGATCCGTGCGTATCAAGGACGTGTTTTCAAACTGGACGAGCATATGGAGCGGCTTTTTGCCTCTGCGAAAAGCTTGATGCTGGAAATTCCAGGCGGGCCTCACCATATGGCCGAGGCGGTGGTCGCGACGGTGCGAGCCAATCAACTCCAGGATGCCTACATTCGGCTGGTGGTTTCGCGCGGCCCCGGGGACTTGGGACTTGACCCGCGCCGTTGCCCAAAGCCGACCGTCCTCATTATCGCCGATACCATTGAACTGTTTCCGGAATCGCTCTACGAGGTGGGCCTGCCCTTGGCCTCGGCGACCATTCGCCGACCTTCGGGAGACGTCCTGAACCCGCAAATAAAGTCGCTCAACTACCTCAACAGCGTACTGGCCAAAATTGAGGCCGGCCAGCGGGGCGTGCCGGAAATGGTCTTGCTCAACCAGCTCGGTCACGTTGTGGAAGGCACCGGCGACAACATCTTCATTGTTCGGGGCGGGGCTTTGGTGACTCCGCCGCGGTCGGCGGGCATTCTTCCCGGCATCACCCGTGCAACGGTCATGGACTTAGCGCGTGAGGAGGGGTATGACGTCCGGGAGGAAAATTTCACGCTTCACGAGCTCTACAATGCGGATGAGTGTTTTTTGACAGGAACAGCCGCCGAAATCATTGCCGCCATCTCCTGTGATGGCCGTGCCATTGGTGCGGGCGTGCCCGGCCCAATTGCGCAGGCTATGCGGGCCCGTTTCATGGAGTACGCCGCCAGCCACGGCACGAATGTCTATCCGGATTTATCCATGGCTCATTAAGAACTGCCAGTAGTTCCCTTGCGCGCCGAATAGTGGCGGATCCGCGGCATCAGTGGCCGCGGACCGCCCAAAGTGCGGGTCACCAGCGGCCAGCGATGGGGAGATTGCCCTTGCGATGACGGGGCGATAACCCATAGGGCGCCGGGGTTGACCCGGCAGGAAATCGGGGATTCCAACCAAATTTCGCCATCAATATTCACCGGGAGTGCCGGGTGGGTCTCGATGGAAATTTCGGTGACAGCTGTATAATGCGCCTCGCGATCCGTGAGGAGGCGTCCGGTGAGGAGCTTGGTTCCGAGACGCAGCATGGAGAGGAACGAGGGTCCTCCCAGCCGGAACACCTCAAGAAGGCCGTCTTGGCCAGACGAGGCGGGCGTTGCAGCGATGCCTGCGGCGATGGTGCGGCCATTCACCACAACAAGTTGGCGGGTGAGAAAGGCATCGCCGCCGTGGGGCCACGAGAGGCGCACGTCCATCGTTGGCGTACGGTGCAGTGCACGGCGAAACTCCACGATCCAGGCCAAGTATCCCAGACGGTCCTTGGATTCACGCGACAAGAGTTCGACCAGTTGCTCGCTGAATCCCATGGTGAGGCTGTTCAGGAATACCTTGCGCTGGTTTCCCTTAACGGCCACGCCGACATCGTAGCGGGATATGGGGCCCTCCGTCAGCAGCTTTGCCAATTCTCGCGGGGATTGCGGGAGGCCCAACCCATGTGAAAACGTGTTGCCGGTGCCAAGCGGCAGGACGCCCAAAATTCCTTCGGTGTCGGCGAGAATGTCCGCGGCCTGTGACAAGGTACCGTCACCGCCACCGACGATGAAGCGCACAACGTGGCGGTCCAGCCCATGGCGAATCCGTTCCGCCATATCGTCGGGAGATTGGGTCAGTGCGGCGTCAACCAGGTTGAGCCGCTGGCCCAATTCCTCGCGATACTCGTGGAAGACTTGATGGCCGCGTCGTGAGTGGGGGTTGACTAGCAACACGGTTGGCAATTCAGGCGTAACCGACTTCATAGGGATTCCGTTGGGGACGATTCGAGAGCCCATCCTTTCTTCGATCGCAACGTTCGGGCATCTACCCGGCTGCAAGCATAATTATCGCAAGTTGGTCGACACACGCCGAGCCACGCCTTCTTCCTCGGCCGCTTTGGACACCGCGTGGGCAACCTTCACCGCTACGTCGTGGTTGAACACGCTAGGAATAATGTATTCCGGCGAAAGCTCTTCCGGACGCACCACGCTGGCCAAAGCTTCGGCGGCCTTCAACTTCATCCGCGTGGTAATGCGACAGGCGCGGCTGTCCAATAGCCCGCGGAACAGGCCTGGGAAGCAAAGCACGTTGTTGATTTGGTTAGGGTAGTCGGATCGGCCGGTCGCGAGCACACGCGCCTTGGTTTGCACCAGTTCCGGCTGAATTTCGGGATCCGGGTTGGCCATGACAAACAAAATGGGATCAGGCGCCATCGCTTCCACGTCAGCAACGGTCAACAAGTTGCCTGTCGAGACGCCGATAAACACGTCAGCCCCGGTCATAATGTCGTGCAGTGATCCATCCCGCAGATGGGGATTGGTCTTCTCGGCGTAGCTGTTCCATGAGGGACGGTTCGGGTAGTCGCGCGTGCGCACAATGGGGCCCTCGCGATCATAGCCGACGATGTCCCGGACTCCCGCCTCCAGCAGCAGTTCCGTGGCCGCTGTCCCGGCGGCGCCAATGCCGGACACGACGACCCGCAAGTCGCGCAGGTTCTTGCCCACGACTTTGGCGGCGTTGAGGAGTCCAGCCAGTATGACGATGGCTGTGCCGTGCTGGTCATCGTGAAAAACGGGGATATCCAGTCGGGCGGACAACTTTTCTTCGATCTCAAAACATCGGGGTGCAGCGATGTCTTCCAGATTGATGCCCCCGAAAGCCGGTGCAATGCGGACCACTGTCTCGACAATTTCGTCGACATCGGTGGTGTCAAGACAGATGGGGATGGCATCCACCTTGCCCAACCATTTAAAAAGAACAGACTTTCCTTCCATGACTGGGAGCGCTGCTTTTGGGCCCAAGTGCCCCAAACCCAGGATGGCCGTGCCATCCGTGACGATGGCCACGGTATTGCGCTTCATGGTAAGCTGGAAAGCCTTGTTGGGATCGGCGGCAATCGCTTCGACCACGCGGGCGACGCCGGGCGTGTAAATGTGGGACAAATCGGCGCGGGTTTTGACTTGAATGCGGGGGTGTATCTCGATCTTCCCCCCCAAATGCATCAAAAACGTTCGATCCGAGACGTTTTCGATGGATGTGCCCGGCAGTTGCAGCAAGGCTTTCTCCAATTGCTCCAAGTGATCGGCCGACGGCATGACCACGGTCAGATCGCGCACCGTGCGGTCGTCTTCCGCCCGGACCAGGTCCAAGGCGATGATGTCCCCGCCAATCTTGTCGACCAGTTCAACCAGTTGCCGAAACGGCACTGCTTCGCGCTGCATATGCAGCCGGATGATATATTGAATCCCCGACGCCATCCCGAACTCCCCCTTTTCGTCTCTCCCACATGTACCGTAAAACGGTACGATGTTCAAGCTGTTTTTGTCAGAAATCCGAACGAGTCATCGCTTTGTGGCGACACGGATTCGTTTCGGACGGGCGCCATCTTGAACATGCTTGGGCGGACCTGGCAATGGACTCGGATCGCAGATTGGAAGAATGTCCCGTCTTGACTTTCGGTCCCTTCTTTTATAAGATCACTCCCAATATATCGCTTTCCGTGGAAAATCTCCGAGCAGTGTCCGACCTCCAGCGAGTGGTGTATGGTGCAAGACCATGGTGCGGACAGCTCTTCCCAATTTTCGTTCGGCACGGAACGGACGCCTCCGATATCGGGACATGAGATATTGCTGTAAACGGCGATAACTAAGGTGGTACCGCGGCCTGTCCGCCCTTAGAGGGTGGATGGGTTTTTTGTTTAGTAAAGGCAAGTTTTGCGAAGGAGGGTCAACGATGCAGCGTATCGCGATTGTCGGATCAGGACACCTTGCGCACGCGTTGTGGGGAGGGTGGCGTCGAAACCCAGATCCCCAGCGGACGTTTGTGCTCGTGGCCCGTTCCGATGCCCATCGGGATCTGTGGGATTCGACCGAATGGGGGTCCATGGTTTCGTACGACCCTGCGGCAATCCGAGGGTCGGCGATGGTGGTGCTGGCGGTCAAGCCGAAAGACGCGCAAGAGACGGTGGCCCGCATTGCACCCTATTTGGATGGCGCCGTGTTGGTCTCGCCCGTGGCGGGCTGGACCATTGCCCAATTTCGCGAACTCGCCGTTCAAGGTCCCTTGGTGCGGATAATGCCCAATGTCTGCGCGGCCATTGGGGCGTCCACCACACTGGCCGTCTTCGACCGTGTCTCGGACCAAGAGCGGCAAGCGGTGGAAGCATTGCTGAACGATTGTGGATCCCTGACGGTGGTTGAAGAATCTCTCATCAATCCCTACACCGCCTTGGTGGGGAGCGGTCCAGCCTACATCTTTCTGCTCCTCGAGGCCTTGATTGAGGGCGGGCGGCAGTTGGGCACAGATGTCGATCGTACCCGCGAGTTGGTCAGTTCCATGGTCGAGGGGGCGGCGCGGCTGGCCCGCGACCGCTCCCAAGACACATTGTCAGAATGGATTAAACAGGTCGCGTCCCCGGGAGGCACCACCGAAGCGTCGCTGGCGGTTCTCAATCAGGCGGGTTGGCCTGCATTGCTTCGAGAGGCGGTGGTGGCCGCCTCCCAGCGGGCGGTTCAGTTGGGAAAGCCCACCTAGAGACGGGAAAAGGCATATACGTTATCGATGTCGCTTTGTTGGCGCAAGGCATGGAGCAGTTCATCAGGCGGATCGGTGTCTAGAGTGAGAATCATGAGCGCTTCCTGACCCGGGCTGCGCCTGCCGAGATGGAGCTGCCCAATATTGATGCCATATCGGCCGACCAGGCTGCCCACCCGGCCGACCACGCCTGGGGCATCCCGATGGCAGGTAACCAAGGCGCGATCTGGCCAGGGCAAATCAATCGGAATCCCGGCCATTTTCTTCAACAATAGCTGTCCTTGATGCAAGGCGACGCTCAATTCCGTTTCCGGAAGCCCCTCCTGGCGGAGGCTCAACCAGGGCGACTCCGACTCCGGATGCGCCTCCTCCACCAAGAGGACAACGCCTTGCTGTTCCGCAACCAAGAGTGCGTTGACAGCATTGACGCGTTCATCCACGCGGCCTTCCAAAAAGGCCGCCAGCAGCGCCTGGCGAAGCCAGGGGATGACTGACGGACTGAACCCTTGGCCCACGCTCAAGACCAGGGGCCGCGACGCTCGGGGATTGAAGCGGGAAAAGATGCGGCCGGCCACCCGGATGGCGTGGTCAAGCGCCTTCAAGTGATGTTCGGCAAGGTCGGGAATGGGCACGTTAACGAGGTTGGCGGGCGTCTGGTTATCCAACGCGTCAAGCACACCGCGCGCCGTCATCATGCCAACTTCCACCATGGCTTCATGGGTGGAACCGCCGAGATGGGGCGTCACGACCACGCCAGGGATGGACAGCAACGGCGACTTTGAAGCTGGGGGCTCATCCACAAAGACGTCAATGCCTGCACCGCGAACGTGGCCCTCAGACAACAGACGGGCCAACGCGGATTCATCGATGAGTCCGCCGCGGGCGACATTCATCACGATGGCTCCCATTGGAAGCCGCCGGAGGAGGGCCTCGTCAAGGCGCGGGCCGGATTTCGGGGTGTGGATGGTGAGAATGTCGGATTGCGCGGCCAAGTCCTCCAGGCAAGCGACTTCCCGAACGTCATGCGCCTGGAAAATATCCTGTGGAAGGTACGGGTCGTAGGCGCTGACCTGCATCCGGAATCCGTGGGCTATCCGTGCAACCTGACGACCGACTCGGCCGAGACCGATGATGCCCAGCCGCTTCTCGTACAATTCATGGCCCAAGAAGGCGGCCCGGTCCCATCCGCCTTCCCGCACGTGAGCATCGCCCGCGACAATATTGCGCATGACCGCCAACAGGAGTCCGAACGTATGCTCGGCGGCCGCAATGGCGTTCGCGCCGGGCGCGTTGATGACGGCAATGCCGAATTCGGTGGCTGCCTCGAGGTCCACGTTGTCCACACCCGCCCCTGCCCGTGCGACCACCTTCAGGCGAGGATGCCCGATAAGCAAATCGCGGGTGAGTCGATGAGCGCTGCGAATGATGACGGCATCATAGTGATCCATGAGCGGGGGCAGTTCCTCCGGCGGCAACAAGTCATACGCATCCACATCCGCATGGCGCCTAAGATATTCCAGTCCTTTCGGACCCAGCACTTCCGTCACGAGGATTTTAGGCCGCGACATTAGTTGTCACCCCCACTCTTGTCCATCGCTGCCGCTGCGGCGGCCAGGGCTTGGTTTGGGTGGGGCATGTGCGGAGCCAATAGGCCGAGGCCCGCCCATAGGTCCCCAACATCCACCGCGCCAACATGACCGATGCGGATGACTTGATCGTGCCATGCACCAACCCCGCCGGCAATTTGGAGCCCTTGTGCCACCAAGCGTCGCCGCAGATCATGCGGATTCACGTCCGCCGGCACTCGAAGCGCGGTCACGGTCGGGGACGCCGCGGCGTCATCCACCAGCGGCGGAAAACCGCCTGCCTGGGCAAACGCGCGCACCATGTTCCGTAGGCGGATATGGCGCTGCAAGCGGGACTCGGCGCCCTCTTCGAACAATAGTGCCAACGCCGCATGCAATCCGTACCAGAGTGAGATGGCAGGGGTGTACGGCAGGCGTCCCATGAGGTAGGGCCGAAAGTCAAAGTAAAACCGACCCGGGCGATTCTGAAGAACTGTCTCGCGAGCGCGTTGGGAGAGTGCCGCCAATGCGAGGCCGGGTGGGCACATAAAGCCCTTTTGCGACGCTGCGATGATGGTGTCAATGCCGTGGTCCACGGTCAAGGGAATAGAGGGAACACCGCTGATGCTGTCCACCACCAGAAGAGGGGAGCGATCCAACTGCTGCAATTGATCGGCCAAGTCCTCGACAGGATTCAAGACGCCGGTCGAGGTCTCGTTGTGGGTGACCAGCACCCCCTGATAAGAGGCGCTGCGCACACGGTCCAGGATGGCTTGGGTCGAAAAGGCCTGACCCCAGGGAATCTGGAGGCGATCGACCTGCAGTTGATGGGCCTGGGCAATTTCACCGAACCGTTGGCCAAACAAGCCGCCTTCAACGACCAGAACCGTGTCACCGGGACCGAAGAGGTTTTGCACCGCCGCCTCCAAGCCGCCGGTTCCAGAGGAAGGCATCAGTGCCACGTGCTGGGCTGAAGGGGTTTTGAAGAGTGTGGAAAGGCCATCCAGTACCTGGGCCTGTACCCGGCCGAAATCCGTGCCGCGGTGGTCGCTCATCGCTCCGATCAGAGCCTTTTGGACGGCTTCGGGAATGGGGGTGGGACCGGGAAGCAAAAGGTGCATGATTGATCCTCCTCCGAAAGGGATGATTGATTCGGGAGAGGAGCGCAAAACAAAAATCGCCCCTCGCTTAGGGACGGTTTGACCGCGGTGCCACCCTAATTGGCGGATTAAATCCGCCCACTTCGTTTGCCGTGCGCCGGCTGCGATCGACTCATCGCCGATGCCCTTCCGAGTGGAATCGGATTCTTTCAGGCTGCCGGCTTTCACCTGTCACGGCTCTCTGTGAGACCTGCAAGAATTCTGCTCGTTCATCGGGTTTCGCGTATTATGGCAAACTTCGTGCCTGCTGTAAAGCACGAAATTTTCTTTTTTGGCAGGAAAAGCGCTTGAGTCCGCGAATGGTTCCAATCAAAGCACCCAAGGAGGGCAGTCATGACAATCGAACAGGTGGTCCAAGAGGCGGAAAGCCTTGGATTGCAGCAAATACAATTTCTCTATGTAGACAACGGGGGGACGATTCGCGGCAAGGTGTCCTCGCTTCGCAAGCTCAAAAGCCACATGACGGGCGGCATTGGCCTCACACCGGCAATGCAGGCCATGAACATGATGGACGAGTTGCAACCTGTGCCCGGCATCGGTCCTGTGGGAGAGGTGCGGCTCGTTCCCGATCCGGAGAGCTTTCGCGTGTTGCCGTATCTGCCCCGCACCGCATCGATGATGTGCGACATGCTGGCTCTCGATCATGGGCCCTGGGCTCTTTGTCCGCGGAGCTTCCTGAAGCGGCAGGTTGAGCGCGCGGAACGCCTTGGCTTCCGCATTATGTCCACCTACGAGGACGAGTTTACGTTGGCGCGCCGCACAGAGGACGGCCATTGGGAGCCTTTGGACGATACGCTATGCTTCAGCTCGATTGGCATGGCAGCCGGGCATCCCGTCATCGCCGACATCATGGATGCTCTGGAAGCGCAGAAAATCTACCCGGAGCAATATTATCCGGAATTGGGACATGGCCAGCATGAGCTGTCGATTAGCCCGACGGACATCCTGACGGCCGCGGACAATCAGGTGCGGTATCGTGAGACGGTGCGGGCTGTAGCTCAATCCCATGGGTTAGTGGCCTCCTTCGCCCCCAAGCCATGGGCTGACCAAGCCGGAAACGGAGCCCACATCCATTTTTCCGTCTGGGATAAGGAATTTTCCCGCAACCTATTTTGGGACGCTGGCGATCCCTATCGCTTGTCGCCCTTGGGCTATCACTTTGCGGCTGGCGTGCTGCGTCACTTGCCAGCGCTGGTCGCCATCACCTGCGCGAGTGTGAACTCGTACCGCCGATTGAATCCACGGTCTTGGAGCTCGGCCTACACAGCATTCGGACCCGACAATCGGGAAGCGGCGGTACGGATTGCGTCCACTTTTTGGGGCAACGAGGAAGCCTCGATTAATCTGGAGCTGAAGTCCAGCGACTCCTCCGGCAATCCCTACTTGGCCCTCGGGGCTCTGTTGGCTGTCGGCCTGGATGGCATTGAGCACCAATGGCAACCCAGCGCCGTGGTCACTGTCGACCCGGCCGAGATGAGCGAGGAAGAGCGCGTAGAAGCGCATATTGAGCGACTCCCGGCGACGCTCTCCGAAGCGGCGGACAACCTTGCGCAGGACGAAGCCCTCAAAGCGGCCATGGGGCCGGCGCTGCACGAGGCCTACCTTCTCGTGAAGCGCTCCGAGGCGGACCATTTTCGAGGTCAAGATGCCGTCTATGAACTCCAGCATCATTTCCAGAAATTCTAGGAGGCGAGGAACATGGGTTGGATGGATCAAGTGCCGCTGTGGGATCATCATTGCCACGCCCTGCTCAAGGAGACGGAACGCGCCAATCTTGAGGCGCTGGCGCGTTGCCTTACCGAGGCTCCGGGAAGTTACCCGCTGACCGATGTGAAAAATTCGGTGGTCTACCGCGAGGCGTTGGCCGTGGCGGCCCAGGAAATGGGGATCCGTCCGGTGGAAGAGGAGCTCGTGCCCGCTCTGGAAGCGGTTGATTATGCGGCGTACTGCCGCAACCTCTTTCGTACGGCGGGCTATCGACGCCTCTATGTCGATACCGGGTATGCGCCGGCAGACTCCTGGTCTCTTGCGGAAATGGAGTCCATTCTGGGCCTTCCGATCCATGCGGTGCTGAGGTTGGAAACGGTGGCCGAACAGCTTCTGGGGACGACGGATCGCTTTGATGAGTGGATCGGCCAGTTTAAGGCTACGATTGCCCAAGCCCGCCAGGCGGGCTATCGCGGGGCAAAATCCATTATTGCCTACCGGTCAGGGCTTGATGTCAAGCCTGTCACCGCCAAAACGGCGGAAGATCGCTACGCGGCCATGCGGAGGGCCGGCCAGTCGCGCCTCCAAGATCGCGACCTCTTGAACTACCTCTTGTATCAGGCCACGCCTCTCCTGATGGCGCAAAACCTGCCGCTGCAATTCCATACCGGATATGGCGATCCCGATACGGACCTGTTGAAAGGCAACCCCCTGATGCTGCGAGCCTACTTGGAGACCTTCGTGCCTGAGGGGCACCAGGTCGTGTTGCTGCACACCTATCCGTACCAGCGTGAAGCGGGCTACTTGACTTCCGTCTATCCGGGCGTTTTCGCAGACGTGTCCTTGGCGATTCCCCTGGCCGCCTCTGGAACGCGGCGCATCTTGCACGAACTTTTGGAGCTGGCGCCGTTATCGCGGGTGCTCTTCGCATCGGATTCCCATTCCCGTCCCGAAAGCTACTATCTCGGCGCGCGGGCCTTCAAAGAGGCCATGAACCAATTCTTGGATGAGGCCGTGTCGCGCCACCGGGTGCTCCCTTCGGTGGCGGAGGATTGGGCGCTCATGGCGGGATTCCGAAACACCGAAAGATTATACGGAGTGTAGCCCCCTTTCTATCCCCCCCTGCCTTGGCAAGGTCCCGGCCGGAGTTGCCGGGATCTTCCATGCTTGGCCGGGTAGCCAGGCCATAGAATACGATAAAGGCCAAAATTTTCTGTCAGGGTTCATGAAATTGACAGGAAAAGCTCTCGTGCACCCCGAATACCGAGAATAGAATCGTCATTCCATTTTGGGGGGATTTCTTTGGATCAACAGGACATTCTTCGGATCATTGAGGACCAGGGCATCGAGATCGTCAGGGTGGTCTTCAATGACAATGCAAACGTGGCTAGGGCACGCAACATTCCAGTGAAGTTCTTCCGCGAGGCAGTAATGGAAGGCGGCGTGCAATATCCGTCGGCAATGCTTTCCGTGGATACCTCGGCCAACTTTGTGCTGGGCGCGGGTGAGGGATTCGCTGGCGGGTATGGCAGCTGGCTCTTAAAGATCGATCCGGACACATTCACACCAATTCCTTGGGCCAAGAAGAGCGCCCGGGTGCTGGCTGACCTCTACACACTGCAAGGAGAGCGTGTCAATGTGGCGCCGCGCGCAGTCTTCAAACGCGTGCTGGAGGCGTTGGAAGAGGAGGGATACCGGGCTCTGGGGGCCGCCGAGCTGGAATTCTATGTCTTCAAGCACTATGACACGGCGGGATTTGAGCCTACCTGGACGGGGCTTCAGTGCTACTCAGAAGTCAAGCAGGGCGAGGTCGACGAATTGCTCTATGCCATGGTGGATGGGCTGAAGTCGGTGGGCATTCACGTCGAAGCCGCCAACACCGAATATGGGCCTGGCCAGTTCGAGGTGACGATGAATCCGGGTTGGGGCATCACCCAGGCCGACCATGCATTTACCTTCAAGGCGGTCATCAAGGAACTGATGGCGCAGCGTGGACTGTTGGCGACTTTTATGACCAAGCCGTTGACCGGCCTTAGCGGCAGCGGAAGCCATTTCCACCATTCGCTGTACCACGCCGCATCGGGGGAAAACGCCTTTTATGACCCCAATGCTGCAGATGGGCTGAGCGCCACGGTGAAGCATTTCGTGGCTGGCCAACTGCACCATGCCGCAGCCATTTCGGCGTTGGCCAACCCCACGGTCAATTCTTATCGGCGTTTGCGGCCCTACACTTTCGCTCCCGCCAATGCCACCTGGGGCTTGGAAAACCGCATGTGCATGATCCGCGTGCCGGCCGCCCGCGGCAAAGGAACCCATCTGGAGAATCGGCTGCCGGGTGCCGACATGAATCCCTACCTGATGATGGCAGCCATGTACGCGGCCGGTCTTGATGGCATTCGGCGCAAGCTGGACTGCCCGAATCCGGTCATGGGGGAGGATGCTTACGCGTTGGCCGATGCCAAGCCGCTGCCCCGCTCGCTCGGGGAAGCGCTGGACGCGCTCAACCGCGATGAGGTGCTGGTGGAGATGCTGGGCGCTGACTTCGTCAAGAGCTATACCGCGCTCAAGGCGCATGAGCTGGCCCGCTACGAGGATCACGTGAGCGACTGGGAGGTCAAGGAATACCGAGAACTCTTCTAAGGAGGCGAGAAAGCGATGGCGATTGTCGAGGGAGTCCCAGAGGAAGAAGCCACGGGGCTGGTCAAGGAGATTTATGAGGACATGAAGGCTCGCCGCGGGTGGGATGCCGTGCCCTTGATTTGGCGGGTAATGGCGCTTAAGCCGGAATATCTGAAGTCCAACTGGGAGCGCTACCAGGCCATCATGATGGGCGGTTCCTTTGAGCCCAAGGTCAAGGAGATGATTGCCCTTACTGTCAGCATGGTGAATCGTTGCAGCTACTGAATAGACAGCCACACTTTCGCGTTGCGGAAGTTGGGCATGACGGATGCCGAGTTGATTGAGATGGTCGCGATTATTGATTTCTTTGCCGGCACCAATGTATTCACCAGCGGATTGAAGCTCGAGTTTGAGCATCCCGCACACAAGGAGGCGGAGGACCTATGAGCCGCATGCAGCATGTGGTGTTGATTAAGTTCCCACGGGAACTTTCCGGTGATGAAGTGCACTGGATAGACCAACTGCTTACCAGTTGGCCCCAGGCTATCGACGGGATTGTCTCGCATCACTGGGGATTTGATGTTAGTGGGCGAAGCCGAGGATATCAGTGGGGATTGGTGATGGAGTTTGCTTCCGAAGAGGCGGAGGCCCAGTATCATCCCCATCCCAAGCACCAAGAGTTTGCACAATGGGTATCCCGGCAGGGAGGCGAGGTCTTGGCCTTTGACTTTCCGCTGGCGGACGGACCGTAGTCATTATCTGGAAGGAGATGTTGAAAAATGAGCGCGCCAGATATCCATCTGGTATCGAATAAACGGCCCGGGTATCGAAAGGAATTGGGATTCTGGACGGTGGTGTTTCTGGCGACGGGCGGCATCTTGGGGCCCGCGGTCGGCTTCACCCCAATTTCCGTCTTGGCTCTCTCCGGCCCTTCGGGCATTCTCTCGTGGATTATCGCGTTCCTGCTGATGTTGGCGGTGGCTATGTCCTATGTGGAGTTGGGCACCATGTGGCCTCGCGCCGGCGGCGTCGCGTACTATCCAGCCAAGAGCAGCGGGCCGATTGTCGGAACCATGAACGCATGGGGGTCCTTGGTGGGCTACGCTTTGGCGGTTCCGTCCATCGTGGTGGCGTTCACCGAGTATTTAAGCTACTGGTTTCCCGCCCTGTACAAGAATGGGGTGCTGACGACCAGCGGGATTCTGGTCTCGATTCTAGTGCTGCTGGTCATTTTCTTTATCAATACGCTGCGAATTCGCTACATGGGACAACTGAACAATATCTTTACGGTACTCACCATTGTGGGGCTGGTTGTGGTCAGCATTGCCCTCTTCGGACACTTCCAGCCTCAGAACCTCAGCCACTTTCATGGCTTCATGCCGTTTGGCGCAAATGGTCTCTTTTTGGCGATTGCGGCCACCATCTACGGCTACGGCGGCTTTCGCCAACCAATCGACTACGCCGAAGAAGTCCGCGACCCAGGCCGCACGATTCCGAAAGCTGTCTTTTTGACCATGATTATTACCTTGGTGGTCTACTTCATCGAAAGTTTGTCCTACGTGGGCGCCATTCATTGGGGCGCCATGGGGGTGCCGGTCGGCGGGTGGGCCAAGCTGAACACGTTGGCGTATCCGTTCGTGTCGGAGGCCGGCGGGGTGGGCCTCCCCATGGTGGGGCTCATCGCCATGCTGACCATGCTGATTGCCTCATTCAAGGATGGCTACATCTACTTCGGCGGAGCGAGCCGCATTGGCTATACACTCGGGCGGTACGACGGATATCTGCCCTCGCTGTTTACCCGCATGATGGCCAACGGCATTCCGCTCCCTTCCGTAATTCTCACCTTGGCGGTGTCGACCCTCTATATCGTGCTTCTGCCCTCATTCTCGTCCTTGTTCCCGTTGGTGGCGAGCGCGTTGCTGCTGTCTTACGCACCCGGACCGCTTAGCTTGGCGATCTTTCGGGTGAAGCATCCCAACGAGCCACGGCCCTATAAATTGCCTTGGGTTGGGGTGCTGGCGCCGTTCGCCTTTGTTGTGAGCAGTCTGATGATTTTCTGGTCGGGTTGGAATTCGATTCGCATCTTGATGCCGTCGGTCTTTGTGGGGTTGTTGCTGCTCTTCTTCTACGCGCGCCGTAAGCGAATTACCCGCGATGACGTGGTGCATGGCATTTGGATGCCCATTTTCCAGCTCGCCATCATGGCGCTTTCCTACCTCGGCAGCACGAATTTCGGCGGGACCAACGCCATTCCGTCGCCGTGGGACAGCATCCTCATGGCTGTGATTTCCCTCGGGTTCTATTATTGGGGCTATCGCTCCGGTCTCAGCTACCAGGGCGAGGGGGTCTTCGACGAAGAGGCAGCGGTTGGCGAGAGCTAGATCAAGAACCCATCAGGAGGCCGCCATGCGGCCTCCTGATGGCTCTTGGGAAGGAACTACGGCATCAGATGTGCCGTTCCTGGGGGCAGATGCTCTATGCGGCTCGCGCCCGGGAACACGGCCTCAAAAAGAAAGTTGTCATGGCTGTGAAGACTGGTCGAGGCTATGCGGATGCCGTTCATCTCAAAGGTATAGACGGGATTTTCCTCGTTTCCAGCGTAGACCGCAAGATCGCCACGGCGGTGCAGCGCCATGAAGTTGGCATTCCCTCCGAGGGCTTGGTGGGTTTCGATGAGGCTTCCTGTGAGCGAGGGGTTTTCGCTTAGACGGCGAAGCCAGTATTGGAATCCGACCTCACTGTCAGAAGTACCCCGCAAATCGTCCTGATATTGGGCTCGGAAGTCCCGGTGCTGCTTTAAGAACCCATTGTGGGCAAAAGCCCAGTCGCGATCCTGGCTGACATAAGGCTGGGCGTTGACGTGGCCGATGGTGGACATGAGGCTGGGGCGGCGAAGATGCACGAACCCACGGGTCCAGGTGACGCCGCGGAGAGCACGGCTCGCGATGCTGTCCTTGCGAATCCCGTCCACCGATCGGTAATGGTGCAGGGTCTCGCCATCGGTCCAGACAAGACCCCAGCCAAAGCCCGCGACGCCGAGCTCATCAAGAAGACAGCTCCATTCCAAAATGTCGGCAATGGGAACAGCCACCGGCGAGCTGATGGCTAACATTTCGCACACTGAAAGTCCTCCTTTGAGGTTTGCGCTTGCTTTAATGGTCAGTTCCCGCGCGCTCTAGCGGAATTTCCGGAACCCTTGTGGGAAGGCAGGAGATCGGCCGGAAAGAGCGAATGATAAAGTGGAATGACCATTCCAGTAACATAATGCAATAGTTTGGGGAGACGGTAAATATGCCCGTATTGAAAGACTCGCAGAGCCGACCCTCTGTGAAAGCCTTGGAACGGGGCTTGGCGGTCTTGGATCATCTCTTCACGGTGCCGGAGGAACGGCTTCACGAGATTGCCGAAAAAACAGACACCCCGCCCTCGACGCTCCATCGCTTGCTGACCGTGCTGGAATCGCATGGTTACGTCACCTCATCGCATGGGGTCTATCAACTGGGGACTAAGGGGCTATGGCTGACGTCGTCGCGAGAGCCGATCCGACAAATCCTGCATGAGCTGTCCCGTGACGTGGGGGAGACGACCAACTTTGCTGTGGTGGTGCAGGGAGAAATGGAGTTTTTGGAGCGGGCGGTGTCCGACCACCCCCTGTCCTTCGTGGTTTCTGTGGGATCTCGGGTTCCCCTGCATTGCAGCGCTATGGGCAAGGCGGTGTTGGCGTTTCGCCCGGAATTGCTGGATGGCCTGACGCTTGAGGGTGTGACGTCCAAGTCCATCACGGACCCGGTTGAGCTTAAGGCGGAGCTCGAGGTGGCACGGCACCGGGGATTCAGCTTGGACAATGAGGAGTATTTGGAAGGGGTCTACTGCGTGGCTGTTCCGGTGTTTGGAAGAAACCAAAAGGTGGTGGGCGCGGTGTCCATCTCAGGTCCGGTGGTGCGCTTCTCCCGGGACAAGGCGTTTCAGGTGGCTCAACGGTTGAAGGACGTTGGTGACCGGATCAGCCGGTTATTGCAATAGGGAAAGGCGGAGAGAACATGGCGGAAAAACAGCAGGGGGCAGGCGGGTACTTCAAAGGCCCAACGTCAAGGGTGGTTGAGGTGTCCGACAACCAGCTCCCCCAATTCATTCAGATTGATCAACTGCCCATTAACTTGGTGGACAAAGGCGTGGGGCTCAAGCCGGTCTTCGGCAAGAACCTGATGTTGTCCTTCGTCTACATGAAGCCGCATTCGGTGGCGTCCCTGCACGCGCATCCCGAGGAACAAATCGGTCTGGTGCTTGAAGGCGAGTACGAGTTCGAATTGAACGGGGTCCGCAAAATGATCGGCAAGGGAGATGTCTACATTGTCCCGCCCAACGTGCCGCATGCGGCCGTGACCTACGACAAGCCCTGCTTGGCCTTGGACATCTTTGCCCCAGCCCGAACCGGATACGCCGAAATGATTGCCGCAGCAAGAAAGGTGATGTCGCTCGATGAAGAATAATCAAGCCCAAGGGCCGTCGGCCCGCCAAGAAATCAACTCCGGCGTCGCGTTCTTCCGCGGAGAACTGATGCCCTTTGAAAACGCCAACGTGAGCATTGCCACCCACGGATTGAATTATGGCACCGGATGCTTTGAGGGCATCCGCGCCTATTGGAACGGCGACCATCATGAATTGTACATTCTTAAGGCGCGAGAGCACTTCGAGCGGTTTCTTCGATCCGCCAAGATACTCAAGATTCAGGTGCCTTACAGCGCCGACGAGTTGGTGGAGTGGACGCGTAAGATGCTGCAGGCCAACCGCTTCGAGCAGGATGTCTATATTCGGCCATTGGCCTTTAAAGGGGCAGCGATGATTAAAGTCACGTTGTCCGGCATTCGCGACGAGCTGGGCATCTTTGCTGTGCCTATGGGAGACTATGTGGCGACGGAAGGGTTGAAAGCCACCGTGTCCAATTGGGTTCGGATCGCGGACAACATTATTCCCTCCCGGGCCAAGGTGACCGGAGCCTATATTAATGCGGCGCTGGCCAA
Source organism: Bacillota bacterium (assembly GCA_021820485.1). Classification (GTDB taxonomy): domain Bacteria; phylum Bacillota; class Sulfobacillia; order Sulfobacillales; family Sulfobacillaceae; genus Sulfobacillus_B. Next base: position 2,717 of record JAKADO010000056.1, on the reverse strand, counting down.
CGACGACGCGGCGCTGGACGGGTATGACGAGGCCATTATGCTGTCCCAGGACGGCCAGGTGGCTGAGGCTAGCTCCTCCAACCTCTTTGTCGTCCGGCAAGGACGGCTCATCACGACGCCGGTGACAGCGGACATCTTGGAAGGCATCACCCGTCAAGCGGTCTTCGAACTTGCCGCCGACCTCGGGTTTGTCACGGAAGAGCGGGCGATTGACCGCACCGAGCTCTATGTCGCCGATGAGGTATTCCTCTGTGGAACTGGAGTGCAATTGGCGGGCGTGGTGGAGATTGACCACCGCACTATTGGAATCGGGGAAACCGGCCCCATGACGGCGGCCTTGCAGCGGGCCTATTTCCAAGCTGTGCGCGGGTATGACAGCCGCCACCGTGACTGGGTAACCCCGGTCTACGAGGGGGAGGGACGCTAGAATGGATTTGGGACTGACGGGCGAAGTGGCCATTGTTACCGGCGGTTCTCGCGGCATTGGCCGCGCCATCGTGGAGGGGCTTTTGGCAGAAGGGGTCCGCGTGGCCACGGGATCCCGCCATCCCGAGGACTGGAGCGCCCTGCCTACGCACGAACGGTTGATGGCCGCACGACTGGACGTCACCGACCCGGCCAGCATCGACCAGTTCGTGGCCCAGGTGGTCGAGCGCTGGGGCTCTGTCGACATGTTGGTGAACAATGCAGGGAAGGCCTATCCCGGCTCGTTTGCGACGCTGACCGATGAGGACTGGCACAAGGACATCGACGTAAAGCTTATGGCTCAGGTGCGGATGGCACGTCGAGTCCTGAAGGACATGCCGGACGGCGGGCGCATCGTCAACCTCTCGGCCATCTTCGGCAAGGAACCCAACCCCCGATTCTTCGCGTCCAGCGTAAACCGCGCCGCCTGCACCTCCTTCACCAAGACGCTGGCTAAGGAGTTGGCGAGCCGGCGCATTCGCGTCAATGCCGTGAGCATTGGATTTGTGCATTCCGGACAGTGGGAGGGGCGACCGGACGAATTCTTCCGGGAGATCGTCGAGCGATTCGAGGTGCCTTTGGGACGGTTTGGTGAGGCGGAAGAAGCGGCCAACGCGGTACTCTTTCTCTTGTCCCACCCGGCATCCTACCTCACGGGAGTGGTTCTGGACGTGGACGGGGGCATGGCCAAATATCTCTAGGGCGCCCTCGCGACGCCCGGAACAAGGGGGAATTCCTATGATTAACCGCGATTATTTCAAGGATCAGGTGGAGTGGGACGGCTCCCAAGCCTACGCGCCTGAGTTCCGGCACATGCCGGATTTGGACGGTTTTGAGGCAGCCCCCGGGGTGGTGCTTCGGCCGCAATGGGGAGAAAACCTCATGGCCAGCTATGTCACGTTTGCTCCAGAAGCGGAAGCGCCGCTGCATCAGCACGGGCAGGAGCAATTCAGCGTTGTGCTATCGGGGAGCCTCTATTTTACCGTTGGCAACCAGTCCCAATGGATGTCCCCCGGCGATGTGGTGACGATTCCGGCGGGCGTTCCGCACGCGGCTGTCGCAGGAAAGGAAGGGGCGGTGGCCATTGATATGTTTACACCGCCGCGCGATGGCTTTCGGGAGTTGATCGACGCTCAGAAAGGGCGCTCTTCATGAAGGCGGTGGTTGTCACCGCACTGGGCGGCCCTGAGGTGCTGCAATGGGAGGAGCGTCCTCGTCCTGATGTGGGACCCCGCGACGTGCTGATCCGGGTGATGGCCACCAGCGTCAATTTTGCCGACATCAAAGCGCGTGAGGGGCGGTATCATGGGGCTTCGCTGCCGCCCTTCATTCCGGGCTTGGACGCTGCAGGCACGGTGGAGCAGGTCGGATCCCAAGTGACTGGATTGGCCCCAGGAATGCGGGTCATTGCCTTTCCAAGCGGAGGATCCTATGCCGAATGGGTGGTGGCCCCCGACGCGCTGGTCTTTCCCATCCCCGATTCGGTGGATTGGGATGTTGCGGCGGCACTTCCCATAGTCGGGCTGACGGCATACAAGCTGCTTCACGACATCGCCCGGATGGAGAGCGGCGAACGCGTGTTAATCCATGCGGCCGCTGGCGGGATCGGGACCACCGCCATTCAATTTGCCCGCCTCATGGGCGCAGCTCAGATAATCGGCACGGTCAGTCGTGAGGAGAAGAAGGCGATTGCTCGATCCCTGGGGGCTGATGCTGTCATCAACTACGCCGAAGAGCAGGACTTCAGTGCGGTGGTCAATGAACTGACAGAGGGGCGTGGCGTTGACGTGGTGCTGGATTCCATTGGGGGAACGGTCTCGGAACAGAGCCTGACCTGCTTGGCGCCGTTCGGACGGCTCGTCCATTTCGGAAGCGCCAGCGGCCAGCCGGGGCAATTCCGCGTGGGGGATCTGCACGCCAGTTGCCGTGCTGTGTTGGGTTTCAGTTTGGGCACAGCGCGCGCCCAGCGCCCCTATCTCTTGAAACCCGCTGCTGATGCGGTGTTGGACGCTGTCGCCACAGGCGGTGTATCGATGCAGATCGGTGCTCGCTACCCGCTGCGCGAGGCGGCCGCGGCCCATCGCTGGATGGAAAGCCGGGCGAGTACCGGGAAAATTATTCTTCAGGTGGGATAGCCACCCGCAGAACCGAAAGGGAGCGCCTCTTGGAGACGCTCCCTTTTTGTCGGTGCGCCCGGCATGGGCGTGTGCTTTAGGGTGAAAGTCCCAAATGGGGGATGACCGTTCCAACCA